>JBAYHX010000064.1:0-11022 GCA_041665965.1 Candidatus Latescibacterota bacterium | reverse complement strand
CTTGAGATAAACCAAGCGTACCTCTGCTGTAAAGTAAAAAAAGCAGGCAGGAAGAATTAATCTCAGATATGAGACTAAGTATCAATAACGAGAATTGCGCTATTTCTTTATAAAATATGATATTATTGCCTATAACCATTTTGCTGCCGTCTCATATTCTCAATAAAAAGAAGGATATAAGAAGAGTAGGATTATTAATAATTTGTCTGTAAATTTAAAAAATAAGAACGTATTATACGCTAACTATTTGATAAATAATGTGATATATCGTTGATAGACTGATATGATCTGGTATAATAATAAAGTGCATCTTGTTATGGCACAATATTAGCAATAATTAATCTACATGGTTATAGCCAAGGTGTTATCAAGTTGTTTAAATTGTTTGAAAACAAAAATAATATTGAATAAATGTAACCAATATCACAAATAATGATTCTTTTTAATGATATTTTAATCACAATTGAATGTAATAGGCTCCGAAAGTAAGTGAGTATCGAGATGAAAAAGTGCAAATACTATCCAAAAGTAACTTCATAATAAGCGCAAAAAAAAATGAAAATAAAAACGAATTAAAAAATGGTTGCTAAAATAAAAAATCATCACTATCTTGCTCAGTTGTTTGGGAATTTAATTTATTAAAAATATTTATACCTATAAAATTTATTTAATGCCGCATTTCATTAACATAAATAAACATATTTTAAAAGGCATGTTCGGCTCGTGATTTCAAGGTTGATAAATTAACATTATGCTATGGGAAACAAGGCATTAAGGGGATATGTTATGAAAAAGTTCTTGGGAATTATTTTTGAAGCGCTTATCGCTTTTGCGCTCATAATTCCTGTGAATTCGGCTTTTGCTATTGGAACTGCTGCGGGGACAAATATCAGCAGCAAAGCCACTGCTTCATATACATTGGGAACTAATACAATAACCAAAGACAGTAATATTTCGACTGTCAAGGTGGCGGAAATTCTGAATGTCACCGTTACCTGGCAGGATGCAGGTAATGTTTCAGCAGAAGCAGGCGATACAAATAAAAAACTCCTCTTCAAAGTTACCAATACAGGCAACGGCCCTGAATTGTTCACACTAACCGGTTTGAGCACGCTTGTCGGCGACCAGTTCGATCCCACTTTGAACCTTATCTATATTGACAACGGCGATGGATTATGGAATGCTGCTCAGGATCTTCAATATGATTCGTCAAACAAACCAAACATCAATCCTGATGCAAATATTTTAGTCTGGGTTGACAACACTATCCCGAACACGCGCAGTGATAGTTCTGCTTTACAGGACGGGGATGTTGGAAAAAGTCAGCTTACTGCAACCTGTGTTACCGGTTCGGGAACTGCGGGTACCATTTTCGCCGGGCAGGGTCAGGGGGGTACAGATGCAGTTGTCGGGACAACAACAGGTACTGCCAATACACCGGGTAATTATATTATAACCAGTGTTGTAGTGGAGATACTTAAAAATCAGACAGTGATAAGCAGTCCAACTTTCGGTAGTCAGCCGATTCCCGGATCTGAGATTGAATATACGATTACCGTTCATGTAACATCAGGAAATGGTACTGCAAAGAATATGACCATCAAAGATCCGATTCCGGATGGAACTACATATAAACCGGGAAGTATAATTCTCAACACCGTTAGCAAGGGCGACAGCTCCGGTGACAGCGATGGATGCGATTTCAATATTACCAACACAAACGCAATTACTGTCCAGCTTGGCAATATGACTACTGCGACACCCTTGCAGACAATAAAGTTCAATGTGATTGTCAACTAATGTCTTTATATTTTATCGGGAGGTACAGCATGGGATATTTGTTAAAAGGATTTTTGACGCTTCTTCCCATCTGCTTTCTATCAAGTGTCCTATCAGCGCAGACCCAGGGGAACCTTGAACTTAAAATAGTTGCCCAAAAAGAGGTTGTTGTAACCGACTCCCAGGGCAAAAAGCAGATAAAACGAGTAGAACCTGCAAAAGTTGTTCCTGGCGACGAGATCATATATACGATCTCTTACACCAACATAGGGTCCGAAGATGCTGAAAATGTAAATATAACGAATCCTGTTCCCGAGCACATGGCCTATAAAGAGGGCAGCGCTGCAGGGATTGGAACGGCTATTACATTTTCTGTTGACAAAGGTATAACGTATGACGTTCCTGTTAATCTCAAAATAAAGAATTCCGATGGAACTGTGCGTCCTGTGGTGGCTGAAGATTTTACCAACATCCGCTGGACATTGTCAAAACCACTCCAACCGAAAGGGACAGGATATGTAGAATACCGTGCAATTCTAAAATGAACAATAGAACTTGCACAAATTATTCACCCTTTTTTCCAATTTGATGAGTTTTAATATCAATTGGAATGGTACATTAGTAAAGAAGTGAAGATTCATTCAAGTGCTTGATAAAGGTAAACCACCCGAAAGGGTGGGGCGCAAAACCGCTGATCTAAGTTCCCTACGGTATAATGCGGGGATATGAAAGCAGGGTTGCCGGGCACAACAGTTCTTCCTCTGGATGGCTGTTGCTGCCGATTCAGAGGAATATCAAAAAGTTAAACGCCTTTATTCCTTTGGAGGTTATTGGAATGGCAACTCGAAATGCGATTTTTAGGAATTGTTTTGTTTTTGGTGTCCTGCTTTTTTGCACTACCGCTGATGTGTTTGCTCTTACCGCCTCAGGTACATCTATTACTAACTCGGCGACTGTTAACTACGACGTCAATTCAATTCCCCAGACTGCGAAAGAAAGTAACACTGCAGCATTCGTAGTTGACAATAAAGTTGACCTGACAGTAACAACCAATGATGGAGCAATAGTTCAAGTAACTCCGGGTGCGACTGCGCAGGTTTTAACATACGTTGTAAAGAACACGGGAAACACAATTCAGGACTTCAGTCTCACCGCTCCTGATGCAGCAGCAGGTGCTTTTGCAGAAACCGAAACATTTAACGCTACCAATGTTCATATTTTCGTCGAATCGGGAGCACATGTCGGGTATCTGGACACTGAAGACACTGCGACATATATAGACCAACTCGCCGCTGGTGCAGAAATAAAAGTGTATGTAGTTGCAAATATCCCCCTTGCCCAAATCGATGCCGATGTATCCTCTTTTGATCTTGTCGCCCAGGTTGCAGCAGGTACTACGACAGGTAGCAAAGGTGCTGATATAACTTCCGACGACGTTGGAACCGCTGATAATTCCACTACCATTCAGATTGTTTTTGCTGATGGCGCTGGATCAGCCGATGCTGCGAAAGACGGCAAGCATTCCAGCAGAGACGGCTACAAATGCGTGAGTTCAAAGCTGACAATTGCCAAAACAACTACCGTAATTAGCGATCCATTTAGTTCCAGTAACCCGAAAGCTATTCCCGGAGCGGTTGTTGAGCATGTTATAACTGTATCTAATGGTGCGGGCGGCGCTGATGCGACAAACATAACTATTACAGATGATTTAACTGCTCAAGATGCAAACATCGCGTTTTTAGCGACTGGCTATGCAGCCGACAGCGGAATCAATGTAACCGCGCCCATTATTGGAAACAATATTAATTTGACAAATGCTTCAGACTCTGATGAAGGTTCATTTGGGTCGAACACGGTAACGGTTACCGGTATTACCCTGACAGCCGGTCAATCCGCGATAGTTAAGTTCAAAGTAACAATCAAATAGCGGCATCTCATACATTGAGTTTTAGTGTGCAATTGGTTAAATGTGCACATGAAAGCTCAATGAGTGTAGACATGTATATTATTAGGTTATACTAACACTATTATGAGAGTCGCTGTTGATGAAATATTGCACATCACATACCGCTGAATTTCAGCAGGAAAAGATAACTGTATACCCAGAGAGAACCGTGGAATCGGTCTCCAATGGGCGCTGTAGGTGTACATCCATGTATGCCTGTATTCAGTTTATCTTTTTACTTCTTGCCATGCTTTCTTATACGCGCGCGTGGGCGATCCCTTATGGGGACGTTGTCAATACCGCCTACGCCGCGTATGAGACAGCAGGAGGTTATGCGTTTGTGCAAAATTCAAATTCAGTTACTACTCACATCGAAATGCCGCCCAAGCCCGTTTTGGAATTCCTCTACTACTCGCCGAATAATGTAAATGCTCAAATAGTGCCTGTTGGCGCTACAGAATACAGTCCCAGCGGAAATATCAACGGGCCGTTTGTACCCATTCCAACGCTGAAGCCTGTTGGCAAAATTACCTCCGATTCCGTCGATGGGGTGCCTCTGACTAAATCCAACTGTTACCGTGCAGGAGACCTGATATTCCTTCGGCTCATTGACAGTAACCAGAACACCGACTCGACCATGGTTGATAAAGCTGTTGTCACCATGAGTGAAGGCGACATAGGGGAGAAAGAAGTACTCCGCATAAGTGAAACCGGCGTTAACACGGGATTATTTGTCGGTTTCATTCAGACACAGCAAGAGGTTTCAGTAACGCCTGGAGACGGCATTCTGAGTGTTGTCAGCGAATCAAAAATTGATGTGGGTTCCACCGATATGACGGGCGAGCAAACAGTCACTTCGGAAGTGAGGATAACTCCTTTATCAACGGTGTTTGATACCAAAACAGGGCAACCGGTCAACGATGTTGTGATAACACTCATCAATGCAGAAACCGGACAGCCGGCGGAAGTTTTCGGAGATGACGGTACGAGTTCCTTCCCATCGAGACTGGTAACTGGCAGTTCGGTTACAGACGGCAGCGGAGTGAACTATAATTTCACGACAGGCAGTTTCCGTTTCCCGTACATCAAACCCGGTAATTACCAATTGAAAGTTGAAACGTCGGCGCTTTATACCTTTCCCTCAAAAGTATCTGAAGCGGAACTCAAACTTCTTGGGACCGGTTCGTTTACCATTGTTACGGGCTCTCTGGGAAAAGTTTTTGAAGTGGTTGACGGTCCTCCGTTTCTGGTTGACGTTCCGATTGATCCTGTGGTCAAGGAAGAACCGGTAATAAAGGCTTCGATCTGGGTGATGAAATCAGCGGGCAAACTCAATGTTTCCCCGGGTGAATTCCTCGCGTATACGATTTCTGTTACAAATAACGCCGCCGTAAGTGCGGACAGCGTCATGGTAACAGATAATCTGCCCAATATATTCCGGTATCAAAAAGGTTCTGCAAAAACAGAGGATGGAAAGCAGATTGAAACGACAGTAGGTCCGGAAGGTGATATCCTTACATTCTCCCTTGGCAATATACCTTCAAATAAGACTATTAAATTTACCTATGTGGTCAAAGCTCCTTCGAACGCTAAACCCGGAAGAGCGATAAACACAGCTTTGGCTGTTGTAGCAGGTGGTTATAAATCAAATATCGCAAAAGCGGAAGTTCGGATTGTTGATGATCTCTTCCGCTCAACGAGCATACTCATGGGAAGGGTCATTGCCGACAGTTCCTCGTTCGCTCCTTCTGATTCGGTGACAAGTGGAATAAAGGGCGTGCGCATTTATCTGGAAGACGGGACATATACTGTCAGTGATGAAAAGGGAATGTTCCACTTCGAGGGCGTTCGTCCGGGTGTCCATACGCTTCAGATCGATACGGATTCGCTGCCCGAAGAGTATGAATTGGTTCCCAGTGATCCTTCTAAACGGAAAAACGGCAGTGTCAATTCCCAGTTTGTCGATATCCAGGGCGGTACCCTTTGGCAGTGTGATTTCCATGCCGTGCTGAAACCCCGCATGAAAAGTGCGGTACATCTTTCCATCAAGAGCGCGCTTTCGGACAGCACGGCTGATTACACGGTTCGTATGAAAGGCGGCGCCGTTCCGTTGTCCAGGATGTCACTGTCTGTGGCGCTTCCGGACAGTTTGAGTTATATTCATAAATCAAGCATACTGAATGGGGAAATGGTAAATGATCCCGAAATAATGGGTGGTGTCCTCATATACAGACTTGGCGATACGAACGGCGACTGGACAAAAGAAATAAAGTTCAGAGTTTCTGTTCCAAAAACTGGCGCAGCAGGTGATCTGGTAACAAAAGGACTTCTTACTTTTAATACACCGCTCGAAAAGAATAAAAGAACCCCGGTAGTAGAAAATGTTCTCCAAGAGGGGGCCATTCAGACAAAAGAAGGCGCCGATTCAACATTGGTCGAAATCACAGGGCTGAGACCCGGGGAAAAGAAGAAAACTGTTCCTGTTGAGGAAGAGAAGGATGCAGCTGCAGAATTTGACAGTTCCTGGCTTGCATCTGCGACTCCCGGGTTCGAAATTCTCTATCCATCGCAGGATTACTTGCCGCCAATTGGAAGCTTGAAATTTGCTGTCAAGCATGATCCTAAGATGATAATCTTCCTTTTCCTTGACGGGAAACTGGTTGAACCGCTCAATTTTGAAAAAACAGACAAAAACGAATCAGGAACTGTCGCAGTGAGACGCTGGATTGGAGTGGATATACAGGAAGGCGATAACGAGTTCGATGTTGTCGCCGCAGATTCAACCGGAAAAGAGATAAGCCGCCTCGAAAGGAAAATTCACTATTCAGGGCCTCCGGTACATATTGAGCTCATCAAGGACAAATCGATTCTTGTCGCTGATGGCAAAACAATTCCGGTAATTGCGCTTAAGATGACCGATAAAGACGGTTATCCCTGCAGATCGGGTGTTACCGGTTCATTCACATTGGAAAAACCGTACACTACCCGTCAGGAAGTTGATAAACTCAGAAGCAGCGCAATCAACGGCTCTGAAACCGGTAATCACTATATTATTGGGAAAAACGGAATAGCTCTCATCGAACTTCAGACGACAACCAGATCGGGCGAAGCGGTGCTCAAATTCCAGTTCACAGGAAATAAGGACGAAGTCCGCGCATGGCTCAAACCGGAAGCCCGTGACTGGGTGCTCGTTGGTTTGGCTGAAAGCACTTTTGGCTACAATACGATAAAAGGAAACATGGAAAATCTGAATGATTCGGATATCCATGATAACTACTATGACGAAGGGCGCGTCGCTTTCTTTGCGAAAGGAAAGGTAAAAGGCTCATGGCTCATGACACTTTCATACGATACATCGAAAGATGTCGCGAGCAAAAGCGACAACCTGTTCGGTACAATCGATCCCGATAAATATTATACGCTTTATGGAGACGCGACCGACCAACAGTATGATTCCGCCAGCACCGAAAAACTGTATCTCAAGATCGAGCGCTCCCAATTCTATGCACTCTTTGGCGCATATCAAACCGGGCTTGACTTTACGGTGCTTTCAAAGTATAGCCGCTCATTCAACGGCCTGAAATCGGAAGTAAACACCGACCATGTCAGCCTGAATGTATTCGCCAATGAAACCGGACAGTCCTTTGTCAAGGACGAAATCCGCGGAGACGGCACTTCGGGGCTTTACCGGCTTTCACGGAATTCCATTCTGGTGAATTCGGAAAAAATAGTCATCGAGACCAGAGACCGGTTCAAGAGCGAGGTAATCCTTTCCAGCAAGAGTATGAACCGTCACCTTGATTACAATATCGACTACGACGCATGTACTGTTTTCTTCAAAGAGCCGGTGATGAGCAAGGATGAAAATCTGAATCCCATCTATATAGTGGTTGATTACGAAACCGGGAAGACAACAGGCGATTCCTATAATTACGGCGGCCGTGGCGCTCTGAAGTTCATGGATCGAAAAGTGGAGGTCGGATCAACCTATATACATGAAAATGATAATGGCGATACGGGGGATCTTATTGGTACAGACGCGACTCTTAAGATCGGCCTTGATTGGGAATTCAAAGGGGAATTTGCGCGTACCAGTACTGATGTAAGCGGCGCTGAGAAAAATGGAGAAGCTTATATCGCGGAGCTGACCAGGCGTTCGGGTAAGCTCGATGGCAAAATGTATTTCCGTGAGATCGATACAAATTTCGGTCTCGGCCAGCAGAGCACAGGTGAAATCGGCACCCGTAAAGTGGGTTTGGACACCTCATACCGTTTCAGCCAGATGTTTGTGGTGAACGAACAAATGTACCGTCAATATAACCTTGATAATGACGGTGTCCGGGATATGGCGGAAGCCAGGCTCAACTATTCGGGCGAACGGTATTCGACAAGTCTCGGATTCAGACATGCCGAAGACAGACTATCCAACACAACTGCCAATCGTTCGGAGCAGATCACTCTCGGCGGCGGAATCCGGATGTTGAACAAGAAGCTTCAGATCAGGCTGACACATGACCAGACGGTTGGGGGGAATAATGCCAGTGTGGACTTCCCGACACGGACAACAGCGGGTCTGGATTATGACATACTGAAAAGCGCTACTCTTTTTGCAGAACAGGAATTCACCTCCGGCAAGAATGAGGATTCCCGTGAAACACGGGCCGGTGTAAAAACTCGTCCCTGGGGCGGAGCGCAATTCGATACATCTATAGAGAGAGACTACTCGGAAAACAAAGATCGGCTCTTTGCCAATATTGGCCTTCGCCAGTCTCTCTATCTGAGCAAAAAACTTTCAGCCGATATCGGCCTCGACAGGAGCCAGAGTCTCAAACATTCCGGCAACACGTCTTTTGATTCCGATGTTTCTTCGGCCTCAGGCACGAAAAACAATTTCACCGCTGTCTCCCTCGGGACAAATTACCATGAGAAAACATGGTCCTGGACTAACCGTATTGAAACGCGGTATTCTCAGACCGATGATAAATGGGGAGTTATCAGCGGGATCTATGGCGAGCCGAAAGAAGGACTCGGGTTGTCCGGTTCGGCGCAGATATTCAGAACTGATTATAAAGTGGGGAACAAAACGAATTCCGGCAATATCCGTATTGGCCTGGCGCACCGTCCAAAGAACTCGCAGTGGATAGTTCTGAACCGTCTCGATCTCATTCAGGAAAGCAGCTTGATCAATAAGACCGATCTTTTGAACCGTCGCATTGTCAACAACCTGAATACCAACTATGAATTTAATACGAAAACGCAGCTCTCATTCCAGTATGTATCCAAATATGTGCTCGATACGGTCAACAGCGAACAGTATAAAGGGTATATGGATATATTCGGAGTTGAAATGCGGAATTGCCTGACAAAGCGTTTTGATTTCGGCATCCGGAGCAGTATTCTTCATTCATGGGATAGTTCGCAGATCGATTACAGCGCAGGATTCTCGTTTGGGGTAAATATCCTCGATAATATCTGGCTGAGTGCGGGGTATAATTTCTGCGGATTCCAGGACAGCGATTATTCCAGGGAAAATTTTTCCGCTCAGGGACCATATCTGCAGTTTAGAACCAAATTTGATCAGAATACGATAAAAGGCGCGCTCAATTATTTTGGGAAACCGCGGGAACTTTCAAAGTAGCTTGATGTTAAGCAGTTATTTTGAGGACTTTTTAAAAATGCATATTCATAATGGAAAAATCCCTTTTTTAATAGCAATACTGTTGGCGATGCTTTTGATGCTGCTCATGACGACAGAGTCAATGGCAGCGACAAGGATCAGCGCCGGTAATGGTAATTGGAATTCTACTACTGCCAACGCACCTTGGCCTGGCGGTACTGTTCCTGCCATTACCGATTCAGTGGTTATTAATACAGGCAATACAGTGACAATAAGCGCAAATGCAACCTGCGGTGCTATCAATATTCTTGGTACTCTTAATAACAATAAAGGTAAGGCCTTGACTGTTTCTGGTGGTGGAACATCCCCTGTTACCAATGGTACTGTTGGTGGAAGCGGAAATATTACTACAGGAACCGGTACTACCACTACCGGAACGATAACTCTTTCATATGGCAGCTGGTTATTTGCCGGAACATTTACAGGAACTCGTCTCACTGTGAATATGACAAGCACAGCAAATGATCAAACGGTTTCGGGTGCACTTTCCTGCCGCGTTTTTTCAGTGGTAAAAAGCTCTACCATATTGCATTGTACTATAACACCGACTATCTCAACTACAACGACTCTGACATCCGGTGCTATTGACTATAATGGCGGCGCACAGAACACAATGGCTAAAAACCACCCGGGCAATGTAACTCTTTCAGGTTCCGGGACAAAAACTTTGTCGGCTTCCATGACAACCATTACCGGCGGTTTGACATTAAGCGGCTCTGCAACGGCGACCACCGTAGCAAATTTAGCTATAAGTGGCAACCTTGATGTGGGTTCCGGAACTACTTTTGCTACCGGCACAAACTTTACATTGAGTGTATCAGGAACGTCGTCAATTTCAGGAACATTGACGCTTGCGGGTACAGGAGCAAAAACCTTTACCGGCAATGTTACCGTTAATTCTGGAGGTGAATGGAATGAAACTGCCATTGCTGCTATCAATTATTCAGGAAACTTGCAAAACGATGGCGCATATACCGCGAGCAGCACAGGTGTGCATACTTTTAGTGGAACATCAAAGACTATCAGCGGAGCAAATGAGGTTGCAATCCCGAGCCTGAGAATCAACGGAACAACGACGAATAACGGCACGCTTACAGTATCTACAACGCTGGCAGGAACAAGCACATTGACCAATGGAGCTGCCGGCACCTTGAATTTTGGTGGTACACCTATTTCACCAACCCTAAATGCAACCGCCAGCGGCAATACCGTAAATTACACCGGCACCGGCCAGACGCTGAAAGTGACAGCTTATCATCACCTCACTTTAAGCGGCTGCGCCGAGACCTTTGGCGCAATCACAACGATTGCCGGAAATCTGACATTAAGCGGCTCTGCTACGGCGACCATCGGATCAAATTTAGCGATAAGTGGCAACCTTGATGTGGGTTCCGGAACTACTTTTGCTACCGGCACAAACTATACATTGAGTGTATCAGGAACGTCGTCAATTTCAGGAACGCTGACACTTGCGGGTACAGGAGCAAAAACCTTTACCGGCGATGTTACCATTAATTCCGGTAGTCCTGGTGGTATCTGGAATGAAACTGGCATTGCGGCTATCAATTATTCAGGAAACTTGCAAAACGATGGCGCATATACCGCGAGCAGCACAGGTGTG
>JBAYHX010000063.1:0-11119 GCA_041665965.1 Candidatus Latescibacterota bacterium | reverse complement strand
CGATGAGCCGTAACCAGGCGAAAAAAATGGTAAACGGCAGGCATCTCCAGAGCGACATGGAAGAGCGGGGAATCTATGTCCGCACCGCCTCATGGTCGGGTCTCGCCGAAGAAGCCGGCATTGCGTACAAGAACATAGACGATATTGCGGAAACCACCGAGCTCGCCGGGCTTTCCAGACGGGTGGTAAAATTTGTTCCGATCGGGAATATCAAAGGATGATCCGTGCCCTACCGCTACCTTGATACTATCGCCACCGCCGATGCCGCGTTCGAGGCCTCCGGGGAAACGCCGGAAGAACTGTTCGCCTCCTGCGCCGATGCGCTCATGAATGTCATGGTGGAAAATCCCGATTCCATCGGGGCCGTAAAGTCTCTGGATATAAGTCTCGACGAGGAAAGCCTGGAGATGCTGCTTTTCGGTTTTCTCGAAGAGCTGGTCTACTATAAAGATGCGGAACAGCTTCTTTTGCGGGTAAAAAAGATAACCGTGCTCCCCGGAGGGGACCGTAACATTCTTACTGCCGTGCTTTCCGGCGAAACAATCGATCCCCAAAAGCATCATCTCCTTGTCGATGTCAAAGCGGTTACGCTCCATCGTTTCAGGGTGACAAAATCCAGCGGTATGTGGAAAGCAACGGTGGTGCTGGACATATAAGGACTTGACTTTCTCGTTCATGAATTGTAAGATGTGTCCTGATAGGAAATTCCTGACGGGTAATCAATAATCAACACTACTACAATACTATTTCACGGAGAGCGAAACAAAATGAAGAAGGTATCGCGACGCACATTCATAGGCGGAACGGCAGCGCTCGGAGCAGGCGCAGTCCTTGCTCTGGACAGCAGAGCCGAGGAGAAAAAAATTGACATTTCTTTCAACAAGGATTTCAAAGCTCCGGAAAAATGTTTCATGGATCAGTATTATGAAGGAATGCTGAAAATCGCGCAGGATATCCGCGAAACCCAGGTGGGAACTATTGCCAAGTCCATGGAAAAAGCTTTTGAACTCAAACAGAAAGGCGGAAGAATCTATTCTCATGTCCTTCTGGGGCATTTTGCCATGTTCACCGGAAGCCCCGATCTTCCCGGACAGCCGAATCTTCTGCCCCAGCGGGTGGACAGAAAACAGCAGGAAGATTTCGACGCCATGAAGAAAGGGGATTTTCTCCTCACCAACGGCATCACCGGGGTAAAGGAAGCGCGCGAGAAGGGTGTTTACGTTGCCGGCATCACGAACAACTATGTCCCGAACGCCAAAACTGCGCCCGGCGGACTCACAAAGATGGATGTAAAGACCGAGGATGTCAGCGATCTGGTGGTGGACAGCCAGATGCCGTGGTACAACGGTCTGGTGAATGCGCCGCAGCTTCCGCAGTTCCGTCCGATCCCTTCGAGCGGCACCACCATGGCGCTGATCTACTGGGCCATGACCGCATCGCTCGCCAATCTTATCGGCACAAAGGGCAAGGGATCGAGTTCCCAGCCTGTCGAGAAGTATCTCGATCTCGCTATCGACCGTTTCCGGATGATCGGCTCGGACCGTCCCAAAATCGACTCCGTGACCGAAAAATGGGCCGACCTTGTTCTTGGAAAGAAAGCCCGGCTCCTGGTTTACGGTCATCCCCAGAAGGTGGAGCCCTACGAGGGTACGAAAAACATGTTCGTGAATGAAGCGTACATTGTAGCCTCCGGCACAATCATTGCCGACCTCTACGATCTCAAAGCCAATGAGATGAAGAAAAACGACATCCTGCTCATCGGCGGGTTCACCTCCGATAATGCGGACGAGATCAGAGTCGCCCGTCACGGGAAAAGTGTCGGCGCTTATACGGTCTCCTTCTCCCCGTTTGCCACCGACGGCGATTCCTCCGGGCTGAGGCTTTTCAAGGAAGCGGACGATGCGTTCAATACCTACAGCGACGAGAGCGAAGGAGTTATCGCCGTTCCGGGATTCCCGAAAAAAGTTTCTCCTTTGACAGGAGTGACCGGCAATATGGTGCACTGGATGCTCATGGCGCAGTGGACAGACCACATGGCGCGCCGCGGCGAGTTCCCGTATTTCTGGCAGGGTTTCCACGAAACCGGCGGCCCCGATTACGATAAGATGGTAAAACCGTTGTTCGACAAGCGGGGATACTGAAAGAAACAAACTCACCCCTACCCCTCCCTTACAACGAGAGGGGGGAGAATCCGTTGCTTTCTCTAACAAGTTATTTGTTAATAATATATTACGCTTGTAATGTACCCCTCTATTTTCAAGAGAGGGGATCAAGGGGTGAGTTCAATGAGAATGGGGTAATGATAGAGGAGTGAATTAATCTCCTATAGAGAATGAGGTCATGCTGATGAAACGGCGAAGGTTTTTGCGGGGAGCCGCCGGAGGAGCTGTTCTTTTTTCCGGAGCAATTGCCGGGTGCGCATCGAGGAAGGAATACGATCTTCTGGTAACCGGAGGAGTAGTATACGACGGCACTGGCAGCCCGGGAATTGAAGCGGATGTGGCGGTCAAAGGCGACCGGATTGTCAGGATAGCGCGGAAAATCCCAAAGGATCGCTCTCTGGATGTTCTGGAAGCATCGGGCATGGCTGTCGCGCCGGGATTCATCGATCCCCACACACATACTGATGTTCATCTTCTTGCAAACCCCAAAGGAGAAAGCAAGATCCGTCAGGGTGTCACCACTGAAATCGGCGGAAACTGCGGCAGTTCGGTCTTTCCTCTCTCGGACCGCTCGTTCGAGGAGGTTAAAACGAATACCGACAGGGAATTTGGAGTCGAGGTGACATGGAAGGACATGAAAGGCTTTTTTTCAAGGCTTGAACAAGGAGGGACTTCGCTGAATTACGGGACTTTCCTCGGACAGGGGAGTCTCCGGGATTTTGTCATGGGGCCCAATGACCGTCCGCCCTCTTCCAAAGAACTGGAGAAAATGAAAGCGGTCATACGGGATTACATTCAGGAAGGCGCGCTGGGGATGTCCACCGGACTCATTTATGTTCCGGGGAGTTTCGCCAAACCGGAAGAGATCACCGAGCTTTGCCGTGAGACTGCCAAACGTGGCGGAGTCTATGCAACTCATATGAGAAGTGAAGAAGATGCGGTTATCAGCGCTATCGAAGAAACTCTCGCCACCGCCCGTAATTCCGGGGTCAGTCTCGAGATCTCCCATCTGAAAGCCAATTATCCCCGTAACTGGTCAAAGATAGACCAGATGCTGCCCATGCTGGAAAAGGCCGCACGGGAAGGTGTCCCGCTTCAGGCTGACCGCTATCCCTACATCGCTTCATCGACCGGACTGGACAGTTTTTTTCCCCAGTGGGCCCGGGAAGGAACAACCGCCGATTTTTTAAACCGTCTCCGGAATACATCGCTCGATAGAAAACTCCGTCAGGCTTTGAAGGAGAAAGAGGCTCAGGCAGGTACATGGGATAGTGTTATTATAGCCGGTGTTCTTCTGGATAAAAACCGTCACCTGGAGGGTAAGTCAATCCTCGCCGCCGCCGCGGAAGCAAAGAAACCTGCCTACGATTTCATGCGAGACCTTCTGCTGGAAGAAGAAAACCATGTGGCCATGGTGAACTTCGGTATGTGCGAGGAGAACCTGAAAAGGTTTCTGGCGCATCCTCTGGTGATTATCGGTTCGGATGGCCGGGTGGCTGCGCCTTATGGAGTTCTCGGAAAAGGTAAACCTCATCCGCGTTTTTACGGAACGTTCCCGCGGGTTCTCGGAAAGTATGTCCGCGAGGAGAAAGTTCTGACTCTTCCTCATGCGATTAAAAAAATGACCTCCCTCGCAGCAGTCAAGCTCGGGCTTTCGAAAAGAGGCGTTATCGCGGAAGGCAATTTTGCCGATTTGGTTGTGTTCAATCCCGATACGGTGATTGACAAAGCGACATTCGAGAATCCTCACCAATATCCCGATGGTATTATCCATGTTATCGTAAATGGGCAGAGGGTTATCAACAGCGGGGAACATACCGGGAAGCTTCCGGGGAGAATATTGAGAAAAGGGGCATAAAACACACCTTTCTCATTTCTGATTTTCTCCAGACAAGCTATTCTATCTTTATTCTAAAAATGATGTTTTATGCTGTACCGTTTTTATTGACTTATTGTAAGCTACAATATTGTTTACATAGTGTTTGGTATCATACAATGTAAACAATCCTGTGTACTGTAAATAGGTTGTTTCGTGGCGGAAATGATCCTGCCGGATGGTTCCAGTTCACCAGTATGATGGGGGAAGAAGGTATGAAGAAAAGTTCCGTTCTCTTCATGGTTGTTTCGATGTTTGCCCTGTCTGTCCTGTCGACAGGTGTTGTGATGGCTCAAACTGAGGATAAACCTGTCACACTTGAAAGCATTCTCAAAGCTGCGGGTGTCCCACTCACAACCGAACAGATCCAAAAAGTGAAAGACCTTGACCTGACCAAGGGCAGAGCTGCATTCCAGGGGTTCAACGATATGTTCACCGAAAAGCAGACGGAAGCCCTTAAGAAAACGCTCGGAACAAGGCCGGGACGTAACAACGGGCCGGAAACCCCTCGTTACATTACCCAGTTGGTGGTCCTGGAAAAGTCCGCCTGCCCGCTTACCGAAAAACAGATTGCGGCGATGGTAGCGCTCCCGAACGAACAGGGTTCATATCAGAAGGTAAATGATATCCTCACCGACAAGCAGAAAGAAGCCTGGCAGAAGGTAATGCCCAGAAGACAGTAGTTGCCCTCACCCCTCCCCCCTCTCCCGTTTTCCTTACGGGAGAGGGGAGAAACGTTCAATCTCTGATACGCCATCTATCCATCTCGTAGCATGTATTACTTTATCTTTCTTTCCATCCATCCGTAATTTGGCAGGCAAACAGGTTTGTAAAATGTTTTCCTGAAACTGGTTGCCATCTTAAAACGTCTATTAATCAAATAGTTATAGATACTGAATACTCATTATTGCCTATTGACAAAATGAATCGGTTCTCGTATATAAACAAAAAAGAAACTTATATAATTCACGATAGAGAAAAGAAAATATGGCAACATCGACAGACATTATTAGCTTATCGGGCGCTGCTCTTGCTCTCGAAACCGTTAAACTTTCCGAGAACGCGCTCACTGTTCTGAGCGCCAGATATCTGAAAAAGGATGAAACCGGGGCGGTAGTGGAAGAGCCCAAAGATATGTTTTTAAGGGTGGCAAAAACCGTCGCGGGTGCTGAAGAAATCTTTGGGACGGGCAGTCTTGCCGAAAGTATCGAAACGCTGTTCTATAATCTGATGGTTACTGGGGAATTTATGCCCAATTCCCCGACGCTGATGAATGCAGGCCGTGATCTCGGCCAGCTTTCCGCCTGTTTTGTGCTTCCCATCAATGATTCGATGGACTCCATTTTCCAGTCGCTGAAAGACGCCGCTCTTATCCATAAAAGCGGAGGAGGAACGGGATTTTCGTTCTCACGGATACGGCCAAAGAATGATATGGTGAAATCAACCCGCGGCATTTCGAGCGGTCCGATATCTTTTATGGCAGTCTATGACGCCGCCACTGAAACGATCAAACAGGGAGGCACTCGTCGCGGCGCAAATATGGGCATTCTCCGTGTCGACCATCCCGATATCCGTGAATTCATCACCTGCAAAAGGGACACCTCACGGTTTAACAATTTCAATATTTCTGTCGCTCTTACCGATGAATTCATGGAAGCGGTGAGCCTTGACAGGAACTACGACCTTATCAATCCCCATAACGGCGCGGTTGTAAAATCCGAGAGCGCTCGTGATGTATTCGGGCTGATAGTCGAAAATGCCCATGCTACGGGAGAACCGGGTGTCATTTTCATCGACCGGATAAACGCAAAGAATCCTCTGCCTCTCCTTGGGCCGATGGAATCAACCAATCCCTGCGGAGAGCAACCCCTCCGGCCGTATGAGTCATGCAATCTGGGATCGATCAATCTATCTCTTATGGTCACGAAAGAATGTGATAAACCGGCTGTAGATTGGGAAAAGCTGAAAAAAGTGACACATCTTGCGGTACGGTTCCTTGACAATGTCATAGAGGTAAACCGTTATCCGCTCCCGATAATAGCGAAGGAAACAAAGGCAAACCGTAAGATTGGATTAGGAGTCATGGGTTTTGCGGACATTCTGGTTAAGCTCGGCATTCCCTATGATTCGGAAGAAAGCGAGCTGATTGCCGAAGAAATCATGTCCTTTATCAACCGTGAATCCAAAGAGGAATCTGCTCATCTTGCCGAAATCCGCGGGGCTTTCCCACGGTTCGAGGGGAGCATCTATGACGTTCCCGATACGAAACCGCTCAGAAATGCGACCACAACCACTATCGCGCCGACCGGAAGCATCAGCATCATCGCTTCCTGCTCCAGCGGGATCGAACCGATCTATGCCCTTGCCTACAAGCGGAATGTCCTTGACGGGAAAAGTCTGGTCGAGTTTCATCCGCTGTTCCATGAAATGGCAGAGGACTATGGATTTATGACCGATTTCGTACGAAAAGCAATCGCCGAATCGCCAACGATTTCTTTCATTGACGAGATTCCCGCTTCAGTCAAAAAGATTTTCCGAACCTCCCACGATATCTCCGCGGACTGGCATATTCGTATTCAGGCCGCTTTTCAGCGGTTTACCGACAACGCGGTTTCCAAAACAATCAATTTCCCGGGGGAAGCCACACTGGAGGATGTCGCGGAAACATACAGAAAAGCGTATGACGCCAATCTCAAAGGAATTACCATCTACCGTGACGGCTCACGGGAACATCAGGTCCTTACGGTGGAAAAATCTGAGGAAGGGGAAAAGAGCGAGTCTCAAACCCATATCAAACCCCGCCCCCGTCCCGCCATTACAGTCGGCGCTACTGAAAAAATCCAGACCGGCTGCGGAAAGCTCTATGTGACAGTGAACCGTGACGATGCCGGACTCTGCGAAGTATTCTGCCAGATGGGAAGGTCGGGAGGATGTACTTCGAGCCAGTCGGAGGCGATCAGCCGTCTCATTTCTCTTGCGCTCCGCAGCGGGGTCAATCTTGATGAGGTTGTCTCCCAACTCAAGGGCATCAGGTGCCCCTCGCCGATATGGCAGAACGGCAAGCTTATCGTTTCCTGCGCCGATGCGATAGCAACCGCCCTTTCACGGTATCTTACACCGGAAAACGGCGCTGCGCCGGAGATACCGGTTTTTACCCAGAATGCCGATTCTCTTGATCTGAAAATAAAAAAAGCAAACGGACGAAAAGAACAGAAATGGGAAATGGCCGGAGTCTGCCCCGATTGCGGCGGAGTGCTCGAAAGCTCCGAGGGCTGCCTTGTCTGCCGCGCCTGCGCTTATACGAAATGCGGGTGAAAAGAGAGGTCAAAATAAAGGAACGTCTCAACCGCTTCTTTTTTAAAGAAAATAAACTCACCTTACGGCCTCATTTTCTTTTGGGAAAGGCTATGAATGTGAGTTTTTTCTTTTGTCCTCCCTATAAAATCATAGTACATTTCTCGAAATAACAATTCCACCTTTTAAAGGAGCCGGTTTATCATGATCCTGCGGTCACACGGAATATTCCAAATAATGTCATTTACAGCCATTATTATTCTTTCGGCAGCATCTTATGCGTTCGGACAGCCGAAATCCGACGGCATTAAAGTCGGGCTCGGAGAAACGGTCATCACTCCAAAAGAAAATACCCTGATGTACGGGTTCGCCCGCAGCCAGATTTCTACCGGAACGCATGACGATCTCCATGCCCGGTGCCTTGTTGTCGAGGGGGCCGATGGGACAAAAGCAGCTCTTATAACACTTTCTCTTTGCGAGCTCGAGGACACATGGGGCAAGCGTTTCTGTGCATCCATCAGTGAAAAAACCGGCATACCTGAGAAAAATATCGTGATTTCCTGTACCCATACCCATGCCGGCCCCTCGGTGGAGAACGCGGGGGAAGCCTATCAGAAATTTTTAGTGGAACAGGTAACTGCAAGCGCGGTTCAGGCCTGGACAAATCGCGCCCCGGGAAAGATCGGCATATCTTCCACAGAGGTTTTCGAACTTGGAAGGGAACGCCGCCGCCTTCTCTACGGAGGGATGCATCCTGATCCGGAGGTATGCATCATCCGGGTGGAAGATGCCAATGGGAAGCTTCTGGGAGTGGCGTTCAACTATGGCTGCCACGCATCAGGTCTTGACTGGAGCAACCGTCTCTTCTCGGAAGACTGGCCGTATTTCGCCATCCGGGGAATCAAGAAGAGTGTGGGCGGGAATGTCTGGGTGGCTTACTTTCAGTCAGCGGAAGGCAACATCAATATAGGATACCAGGCGGAGCTTTCCGCTGTGGGGGTTGATATGCCTGTCCGGAGCTACCGGTATATCGAAAAGAAAGGAAACCAGATGACCGAAGCGGTTCTGGGCGCTCTTCCCGGAATTAAAACTTCGGGCAGCATGGAGGTTCGAACAGCCCTGGACACATTTGATTATCCTCTCAGGCAGAGCTACCCGATTTCTCTCGACCAGGCTGAACAGGAAGCGGCGGCGGCAAAAACAAAGCTTGCCGACCTTGAAAAGAAGCCGGAATACAGCGGTTCACGGACCCTTGACAAAGCCAGGGTGGATGTCTTTTCCACCGGGCAGCGTCTTGGGGCAGCGAAATTGTTCTATGCAAATTCCGATCATCCAAAGACACAAAAGATTGAGCAGCAGACTGTCAGAATAGGCGATGCTGTTTTTGTCACCTTTCCGGGCGAGCTATTCGCAGATATCGGCCTTGAGATCAAAAAGCAGTCTCCTGTCAAAAAGACATTCGTCATCGGGTTAACCTGCGGGCCCGGCGGATATCTGCCCTCCAGAAAAGAGTTTATCGACGGCGATTACGAGGTTGATGGCAGCCCGTACAGCCCTGAAACCGAACAGGTTTGCATTGATTCTTCGCTTAAACTGATAAAAAGAGTGGTGAAATAGCTGGGGGGTGGAAAAATCCAAAAAAGCGTTCATTTCCGAACCTCCGGCAAGGTATATTAAAAAGTAACGTCAAGAATATTCTGTCAGGTCACTGTTTTGGTTCAATATTCTGGAGTTTTGTATGGGCAGGAATAAAGTTTTAATGTCTGCGCTTGCGGCGTCATCGGCTCTTACCGCTGCGGAGGCTGTACTGAGGCTGAAAGACCGTGCAAATTCCCGCGCTCGCTTTCTCCGCGGGCGGTGGACTTTCGAACGCTCATGGGAACAGTTTGACTATCATTCCGGATGGGAATTGAAGCCCGGATATATATCCGGAGATATTCGTATCAACGGCGACGGTTTTCGCGGTAATGAACTGATCAGGGGTGATTTTAAAAAAATCATGTGCCTGGGGGATTCTCTGACATTTGGTTCGGCGGGTGAAAATATCACCTATCCTCATGTACTACTATCCGGGCTTATGAAGAATTCTTCCGAACCGATTGAGGTAATAAATGCGGGAGTCAGCGGGCATACAACCTATTCCATGCTCCTTCGCCTGAAACGAATCATGCGGTATAACCCTGATATGGTGGTCATTCTTGCTGGCTGGGAAGACCTGTTCAGCGAGGACATAACCAGGTATCAGGACAACCGTCAGCCATTCAGTTCCTACTGGCATATCGATTCTCGGAAAAACGTCCGTTTCCATGTCTGGTCTCTTTTGCGGGAAACCATGCGCGCAGGGAACCGAAAGCCATTTCCTCTTTCCTATACACCCGATGAGTTCGTACCGTTCAATTTCGAATACAATCTTACAAAAATTATTGACCGCATACAGAAATATTCGGCTCGGGCTGTTCTGGTTACCTTGCCAAAACTCATCCCGGACGATCCTGCCCTGATACCCGCGGAAAATCGAAAAAAAATTGTGCTGCCGGATTTCATAGATGAAGGCGACTTTGAAAGCTTCCTTAAGGTTTATCAATCGTATGATACGATCATCCGGGCGCTTGCATCGGAAAAAAATGTGCCGCTCATCGATGTAAAACAGATGGTCGAGAAATTGGATACCCGAGATACGCTTTTCGAAGACACAGGCGGTCTTTCCGTCGAGGGATATATTGCGCTCGGCAGATTTATCGGCATCGAGCTGAAAGAGAAAGGACTTGTGGAGTGAAAAGGTTTTTTCCCCCTGTCTGTTTAACGATTTTTATCATTTTATTTACAGTCCCGGCCGGCGCGGACCGGCTCACCATCGTTTATACTGCGAACACTTCCGGAAAACTCACCGAATGCGGCTGCCCAAGCGATCGATATGGGGGGCTCGCCGAGCGGGTTACTCTTTTGAAACAGCTCAGGGAAAAAGAAAAATCGTTTCTTCTCCTTGATGCAGGGAATATGGTAAACCTGTTTGGCGATTATGAAGAACGTTCGGCCTGTGTCGCCCGGCTGATGAATCTGATGGGATATGATGTCGCCTGTGTCGGAAAACAGGAGATGTATAACGGAACCGCAAGCGCTCAGAAGATGACCGCCGCAGCCAAATTCCCGATCCTTTCATCAACGATCGCCTGGAAAGTGAATATAAAACCGATCTTCCAACAATACACCATCGTCAGATCAGGGAATGTCGCTGTTGGAATCATTGCGGTATGCGATTCAAGCTGTATCAACAAGGAGAATAAAATCCCTATTGATTATACTGTTCTTCCCCTTGATACAGCATTGAAACCGCTTATCGATGAAGTCGCTCCGAAAGTGAGTTTCATCATCGCCCTCTCACAGATGAACACGGAATCCAATGAAAAACTTTTGAAAAGATTTCCGCAGATCGATCTGGTTATCGAAGGATACGGCAACAATAGGGTAGAGCAGCCCCTCTCTTTCTCACAAGGATTCGTTGTCGCTCCCGGCGATAGAGGTCAGTTCGTCGGTCTGATTACTCTTGATAAAACAAAGAATGGGCGCACGGTTGTAAAACGGTCGGAAATGTTCCCCGTTCTGGAAATTCAGGCAGACGCCAAAGCAATGGAACTTGTCAAAAATTATTACCGCAGCAGGAAATGAAAAGTGGGAATATGATAAAGAACAACCTGACGCACTCCGGTCGAGAAAAAAATCATTGCTTTCCTCAAAATCCGCCCCCTAATTAATACCTTCAGTGTATCCAGCATTTAAAAAAAATTAT
>JBAYHX010000062.1:0-11601 GCA_041665965.1 Candidatus Latescibacterota bacterium | reverse complement strand
TGGGGAGAGAAGTTGGATTGGAGTACCAGTCCCCTCCCCCGCCATATTTGAGCCGTGCGATGGTAAATATTTCTCCCGCATCGAGAACGTAGGGAGCGATCAGAACAAGGAAAAGGACTGCCAGTATGCGTTTAGCTGTCATATCATCATCTGGGGTGAACTCTTGAAAAACCCGGTCTTACGGGAAAGATAACACTTTTCGGGGCAAACACCAAGAACAGCGGTAAAAAAATGGGGCGAGGGCATACATCTCCTCCAAAGCATGGGTTGTTTATCTAAAGACTTCACATAGACACTGCCGTTCACATAATTATCAACCGTTCGCAGTGTTATCCTGATCGACCGGTATAACAGAGCCGTAAACGTTATTCCCGGCGACAGTTTTCTCAAAACGAAAAAGACGCCCCTGATGCGGACGTCTTTTCCGAATACTTCTTCCAGACTGTGTTATGGAATCGCTTACTTCTTCGAGTCTTCCGCTTTCTGCTTCTTCTGCGCGACAATAGCCATACATAACATCACACCGCCAAAAATCAATAAACAAATACCCGAGTAAAGATTTATATTGATATTGAGCGAGTGTGAATACATCTCCGCGCCGCTGGTTACGAAACCGTACACGGTAAGAATGATCCCGATGATGGAAAAGAGCAGTCCTATGGGAAAACGAATATCGGCATGCATAATGAGTCTCCCGATTACCAGAAAATAATGTTCAGAACAAGCGCGGCGGCCAGAACGATCACTCCCAGCGCGGCGGGCGAAGCATACCAGGCCACTCCGGTTTCCTTTATCCTCGGAGTCAGTGAATACACCAGACCTTTGAGGTCATCATCTGTCTTGGTGCGGTGTGTCGCCAGGGAAACGAGGATGGTGATCACGAAACAGACAGTCCAGGCAAAGGTTGCTGTCCAGAAATTCTGCGCCATCTCGCTCGGATAGGTATGAACGACAGAACCGAGCCAGCCTCCCTTGATGAGCGACTGCGCCCCCGCGGGAATAGTCAGGCCGTGATGAATAGCGGCGGTGAGTGTTCCGGAAAGCAGACCGATAAACGCGCCGTGGCCGGTGGCCCGCTTCCAGAACATTCCGAGAAGGAATGTCGCGAAGAGCGGCGCATTGACAAACGCGAAAATAAGCTGCAGGAAATCCATGATGTTGTTGAAACCGGCAGCCATGTAGGCCGCGCCCATGCTCACGATGGTGCCGAACACGGTCGCGATGTGCCCCATACGGAGATAGTGTTTGTCCGACTGGCCCGGTTTGATATAAGTCTGGTAAATGTCGTATGTCCAGACAGTGTTGAATGCGGTCACATTTCCCGCCATTCCGGACATAAAGGAGGCCATGAGTGCGGTAAGCCCCAGCCCGAGGGCGCCGGAGGGCAGGTAATGGCCGAGCATCATGGGGATGGTGTTGTTGTAGTCCAGAGTACCGTCCGCCAGTTTCGGGATGGAAAATCCGCTGGTCCCGCTATGAGCGGTAAGCGCAATTGCGATCATACCCGGAAGAATGACAAGGAAGGGAATGAACATCTTGGGGAAAGCGCCGATGAGCGGGGTACGGCGTGCGGCAGACATGGAATTTGCCGCCATCGCCCGCTGCACAACAAGGAAGTTCGTGCACCAGTATCCGAAGGAAAGAACGAAGCCCAGCCCCATCACCAGCCCGAACCACTCGACTCCCATAGGATTCGAGGAAGGGCTTCCCATGTACGACCAGCTTTTCGTCCAGGCGTCGGGAGCGTAACTCTGTGCCGCCCCGGTGATCGCGGGGGCATTTATCGCGACTTCCTGAAGGCGCTGCTGCACACCGGACCATCCTCCGGCGTCCTTGAGCCCCAGGAAAACGACGGGGATAAATCCGGCGACGATCAGGAAAAACTGCAAGACCTCATTATAGATCGCGGAGGTCAGTCCGCCAAGGAATGTATACACGAGCACGATGACCGCAGAAATGAAAATGCTCATGGTGAAATCCCAGCCGAGCAGAATCTGCATGAGCTTGGCCATGGCGAACATCGAGATGCCCGAGGCGAAAATGGTCATGACTGCGAAAGAGATGGCGTTGAATCCGCGGGTCTTCTCGTCAAACCGCAATTTCAGATATTCCGGAACGGATCGGGCTTTCGAGCCGTAATAGAACGGCATCATGAACACCCCGAGAAATACCATTGCGGGAATGGCGCCGATCCAGTAGAAATGACAGGTGGCGATACCGTATTTCGCACCGCTCGCGCCCATACCGATGACTTCCAGCGCGCCCAGATTGGTGGAAATGAAAGCCAGGCCGGTGATCCACGCCGGGATTGATTTCCCCGAGGTCAGGAAGTCCGAACTGGTCTTCATGTACCGCCGGAGCACAAACCCGATGCCGAGCACAAACACAACATATATCGCCATGATGGTATAATCGATGGCGCCTATCTCAATATGCGGCATTATTTCTCCTTTCGATAACAGTGCCTCAGTTACAAAGTGCCAACGTGCCGGAGTTCAAAAGCAGGGAACAACCGGATATCATGATTATAATGGGAAATGAGTAGTATGCAAAGTTTTTAAAGTTACGTTTATTTTTGAAGAAGATGCAAGGAGATTTGTGGAGTTTTCATGAGAATTTACATCCACGCAGTAAATCGGTATCATGATTCTCCGAGCCGGGATTCGTGAGATTATAGGACGAATTGAATGAAAACGAATATAATTATCATATTGAGTCATTTGCAAAAGTCGAGATTGTTGGAAGCAGCCCCCTTTCTGTCCTTCGGACACCCTTCCCCAGAGGGGGCAGGAATCGACTGTGGAGCAATGACTTCCCTTGCCCCCTCCGGGGGAAAGGGACAGAGAGATAGGGGGCTGTAGTTAATAACTTGCCTTCTTCTTCACGTATAAAACGACTTTTGCAAAAGCCTCATATATTACAGAAATATACGTTTAAACAGGCATACATTTCCGGTTCGGAATTATTTTTGTCTCTCCCAATCCGAATTCAGCCAGGATTGTAAAAAAACAGGCGACCGAATAATCCGATCGCCTGTTGAGATTCAGAAAGAATATCTCTTAAAAATATCTTTGGATAGTGCTTAGCGCAATCTACCGTCTATTTTCCCATTCCTACTCGCTGGGCTGCCTGGAAAACTTTACCTTCCGTGCGAATGGAGGGAGCAATGATAATCTGTGTAAGCTGCATCTCACGGATATCGCGTGCACCGACCGAACCCATCGAGGTGCGGAGCGCGCCAACCAGATTCTGGCTGCCGTCATCGAGTGTGGCGGGACCGAATAAAATCTGTTCCAGAGTGCCGGTGACACCCACTCTGATGCGGGTTCCGCGGGGCAGATTCTCATGCGATGTGGCCATTCCCCAGTGGAATCCTCTGCCGGGCGCTTCCTGAGTGCGCGCGAACGCCGAACCGATCATAACCGCATCCGCTCCGCTTGCGATGGCTTTACAGATATCACCACCGGCATTCATGCCGCCGTCGGTGATGATCGGAACATACTTGCCTGACTGTTTATACCAGAAATCACGTGCCGAAGCGCAGTCCGCAGTAGCGGTCACCTGGGGCATGCCAATTCCCAGCACACCACGGGTAGTGCAGGCCGCTCCCGGCCCGATACCGACCAGAAGAGCATCTATACCGGTTTTCATAAGATCCAGAGATGCAGTGTAACTAACTGTATTTCCAACAATTACCGGAACTTTCATTTTTTTGCAGAAGCGTTCGAAATTAAGAGCCTCATACTGTGAGGATATATGATGGACTGTTGTGACAGTGGACTGAACGACAAAAATATCAACACCTGAGGCCTGGGCGATGTCCCCATACCGTTCGGCTTTTTGGGGAATCGAGGAAACAATCGCAGGAACATGCGCATTCTTGATCTCAACAATACGTTTCTCGATAAGCTCTTCTTTGACCGGCACCCGGTAAATTTCCTGCACAAGCTTTGTTGCTTCTTCCGGTGTAGCCGAAGCCACCTGATCAAGCAATTCGGCGGGATTCTCATATCGTGTCTGAACCCCTTCCAGATTGAGCACAGCCAGTCCGCCCAATTTTGCCATCGCGATAGCAAATCGTGTATCGACAACTCCATCCATTGCCGCTGCAAGAATGGGAACTTCAATCTTTTTTTCACCGAGCATCCAGGAAACGTCCACATCCCTTGGATCGATAGTTACATCCCCCGGAACAAGGGCGATCTCATCAAAACCATAACAGCGCCTTGCCTTTCGCCCTCTGCTGATATACTCACTCATACTGCCTCCCCTTTTGAAAGAAGTATAAAATCTGAAATACAATCCTTTTTAAAAAAAAGAGTTCAGGTTCATGATTCCTGATTGGAACCCGTAACCTGAGGAAGAAAACTATTGAAAAAGATAATTAATATTTCCTGTCGTCCGGCGGGAAACCACCGTAATTGTGTCGGGATAGGAATAAACAGGCTCCGAAACCCGGTAAGGAAATGCCTTCCCCCGTGTGAATACCCCGTCGCCGTTGTCATCACGGAAACCGGCGGTAACATAGCGTCCGGGAAGCACTTTTCCTGTAGTCCACTTTTCCTGTCCTTTGACCTCAAGAGTCTTTTTTGTATCATTATCAAGATTTTTGAACATGAGACGATATAAAGACTGCGGGGTTCCCGTTTTATCGATAATCATTCCCTCGATAATCCCGAGAGTGTCCGACGGAACAACCCTGAAAGAAATCTGCGAACCCGGGCCGTTGAGACGGTTACCCCCAACTCCCCGAAGGTTTTCACGGTTAAACGTTACAATATAATTGAAATTCTCTTTCCATGATGTTGACGGCAGCAATTCCAACATGTTCAAACCGGTTTTCTTTACAACCAGATTTTCCCCCGAGGCATCGTTGATCACACTATTCACATTTTCCGGAACAGAAAGAACCCTGTTGAACATCATCTGAACCGGATCATTTCCTGTTGCAAGAAGCTTCGGCCCCCACTCAAGAATTTCTAAAGCGGTTGTGTCCGGACGGTCTGTTCCGGTAAAAAAAGGATTTTTTTCCATAGGCAGCAAGGAAAATCCATCGGCGCTCTTCACCTGGAGCTTGCCGATCGAATATTCTTTTCCGTTCTTTTGTTCCGTGGTTGCTGCCGATATACGTTTCAGATCGCCGGAAAGGGTAAACCAGCCTGGAATATCAAGCCCTTCTATTGAAATATCGACGGATTGGGGATCGATATCCTTATCGAAAAAGAATTCAACTCTCTGACGGTCAGGAGACCTTATCGACCGAAGCTGAACAAGTGCGGTATCCACTTCCGAAATGGCAATCTGCGGCGCAAAAGAAAGAGTGTCTCCTTTCACTAAAACAACATCATGGGGAGATACCCCCGTCATATCGTACCCTTCCGAATAAAAGCCGTCACGGTCCTTGTCCCCGATTGCGAAAAGACGATATGTGCCGTTGGAAAGACCTACAAGAGTGAACCTGCCGTCCGCATTGGTCTGGGTAACATAATCGGGAACATCGTTCCGGGGATCGGGACTGACAGTTGAATCGCTGAGGGTATAGGCGGCGACATCCACTCCCGAAACATTTTCCGGTTTGGGATCAAAAAAGTGAACGGGAATAACTTTCCCTCGTATCTCGCCGTTTTCGATCGTCTCTCCTGTGGAAAATTTCAAAGAGATGGAATCTTTCATCTGATTACTTCTTATATCGCTGGCTTTCGAGCCGATGGTAATAACATACGTTGTAGTATTTCTGAGAGGTTTCAGGAATACCAGCATCAGAATGCTGTTTCCCGACTGCCATTTCAATTCCGGCCATTGCGAAGGAATCGGAACGATAAAGAGATTATCGGCCACGCTTTTTTTATCCATAGGTTCGGTAAATTCGATGAGCACCGGTTCTGTGACAGAGACATTTTTGGTCAAAGGCGCCGGAACCGATCTGGCAAAAGCCGGCGGCGTCTCATCCTTGGGGCCTCCGGGAGGTAATCCCTGACGAGCGCAGGACACCATAACAAAAAGCCCGAGACCTAAGACCAAAAGGTATGAGTTCATCCTACAAGCTGAAAGAGCATTCTTCATAACGCCTCGCCAAATGTGAAACTTTAAATATAATAAAAAACCTCCGTTTTTAATAATGAAAAAACGGAGGAAAAATATAATCCTGTGCACCTTTTCTTTGGGCTATCTTTTTAATAAGCGGAAAAGAACGGCTTTCTGAACATGCAGACGGTTTTCGGCCTCATCATAGGCGATGCTCCGAACGCTGTCCAGCACCTCGGAAGTAATTTCCGCTTCACGGTGCGCGGGAAGGCAATGGCTGACGAGGGCTTTTTCACCGGCCTTTCTCATAAGCTCACTGTTTACCTGATAATTCCTAAATATTTCTGCGCGAACATCCGCTTCACCTTCCTGTCCCATGCTCGCCCAGACATCGGTATAAATGAGATCGGCTCCTTTTACCGCGGCAAATGGATCACATTCAAGGGAATAGGTCGTTTTCATTTTGATTGAACTGTTCCGGGTATACTCCTGGATTTCTTCATCCGGTTCGTACCCGCGCGGACAGCACATGGTGAAATCCATCCCCACCAGCGGAGACAGGAGCATCAGACTGTGTGCGACATTGTTGCCGTCCCCGACAAATACCAGTTTTTTCCCGGCCAGATCCCCAAGATGCTCTTTGATGGTCAGAATGCAGGCCAGCGCCTGGCAGGGGTGTTCCAGATCGGTAAGGGCGTTTATGACAGGCACTGTCGAATTGGCAGCAAGCTCCTCGATTATTTCATGGCCGAATGTCCGCATGACGATCCCATCCACCCAGCGGGAAAGGTTACGCGCGCCGTCTGCTACCGTTTCACGTTTTCCAAGGGATATATCCCCCCCGGGAATATAGATTGCGCCTCCGCCAAACTGCCGCATCGCAACTTCGAATGTGACACGTGTGCGGAGCGAGGGTTTATCGAATATCAGCACAACCGTTCGTCCCCGAAACACATCATAGTATGCGGGAATATCCGCTTTGATTTCCTGCGCAGTTTTCAAGAGAGAAGATATATCTTCTACCGATAAATCACGAATGCTTAAAAGATCCTTTTTCATGATAGCTCCGGAAAAGCGGTAAACAAGCAACGCGCCAGAGAGACACGGCAAAAACTCTGCCGCCCTGCCGCTTTGTCATCATCATATCACTTTTTTTATAAAATATACCTGCTCAAATCCTCGTCGCCGATAATATCTTTCAGCTCTTTTTTAACCATTTCCTTTGTAATTCGTACTTTTTTCAAACCGCCGTGATGCGGATCCTCAAAAAGGATGTTCTCCAGAAGAGTACTGAGAATAGTATGAAGGCGGCGGGCTCCGATGTTCTCGGTTTTTGTATTCACCAGGGCGGCGCTTGACGCTATCTCACGGATCGAGCCTTCTGTAAACAGGAGCTGAATACCGTCCGCCCCGAGAAGCGCCTGGTACTGTTTTAGCAAGGCATTCTTCGGCTCGGTGAGAATCCGGTAAAAATCGTTCTCGGTAAGGCTGTCGAGTTCGACGCGAATGGGGAATCTCCCCTGCAATTCAGGAATAAGATCGGAAGGTTTACTCGAATGAAAAGCCCCGGCGGCGATGAAAAGGATATGGTCGGATTTTACCATGCCGTATTTGGTCATTACATTCGAGCCTTCAACGATTGGAAGAATGTCGCGCTGCACTCCCTCACGGGATACATCGATGGTTTCGCTTTGATTCCCGCGCCCGGCGATTTTATCTATCTCATCGATAAAAACGATTCCCGTTTCTTCAACCACTGCCAGCGCTTCTTTCACCGCATTGTCCACATCGATCAATTTACGGCTTTCTTCCTGCTGAAGGATTATGCGCGCCTCGGAAATCTTTACTTTTCTCTTTTTTGTTCGGCTTCCAAATGCTCCGCCAAACATTTCCTGAAGATTTACTCCCATCTCCTCCATACCCTGAGGAGTGAAAACCTCGATCATTGGAAATCGTTCAACCGGGACATCGACTTCTACGAAACGCTCTTCGAGATGCCCTGAGGCGAGCTGCTCAGCCAGTTTATTACGTGTTTTCGCACGGCGCTCTTCTGTTTTATTCACACTTTCCGCCGAATCGTCAGTTTTGACAATCATCGGCTGGGGAGGGAGAAGAAGATCGAGAAGCCGCTCATTTGCCTGTTCCAGCGCTTTTTCCTGAACTTCCCGGGTACGTTTTTCCTTCATCATGTTCACCGCAAGATCAACGAGATCGCGGATGATGGACTCCACATCACGGCCCACATACCCGACTTCGGTGAATTTCGATGCCTCCACTTTGATAAAAGGCGCTTCAGCCAGACCGGCCAGCCTCCGGGCGATTTCAGTCTTACCGACTCCGGTAGGCCCGATCATGATGATGTTATTCGGCATGATCTCCTTACGCATATCTTCGGCAATCATTTTTCTGCGCCAGCGGTTGCGGAGCGCAATCGCCACCATCTTTTTTGCCTTGTCCTGGCCGATTATATACTTATCCAGTTCAGCCACTATCTGTCGGGGAGTCAGATTATTTTCCTTTTCGGGCATGATCATAACTCCATAACGGTTATTTTATCGTTGGTGTAGACGCAAATGGATGCGGCGATGTGAAGGGATTTTTCAACTATATTCGCCGCCGAAAGCTTGGTTCCGTCAAAATAGGCCCGCGCAGCGGCAAGAGCGTACGATGCTCCCGATCCGATTGATACGATTCCATCGTCTGGTTCGAGCACATCCCCTTCGCCCGATACGATATACGAATGCTGTTTATCCATGATTACAAGCATGGCCTCGAGCTGGCGAAGAATTTTATCCGTGCGCCAGTCTTTTGCCAGTTCTACTACGGCGCGGGGCATATTGCCCGAAAATTCCTCCAGTTTGGCCTCGAATTTTTCAAACAGGGAAAAAGCATCGGCTGTGGCGCCCGCAAATCCGGCAATAATGGTATCGTTGTAGAGACGGCGAATTTTTACAGCCGAACTCTTGATAACTGTTTCGCCATAGGTGACCTGACCATCGCCGCCCAGCGCTACTTTCCCATTCCGCCTGACACCGATAATAGTTGTCCCGTATATTCTTTCTCTATTCATGACTTTTACGCCTCATATGCCTTAAAGAAATCAATGCAGATGCTGAACCTTGAAAAATTCATTTAAAAAAAATAGAAATGATACTGCCAGAACAACACCGGCATTTTTATATGATATTTCCAATTATGCACGCGGATGAGCCTGACGGTAAGCCTGGGTAAGACGGTCCATGGTGATATGGGTATATAACTGTGTTGTGGACAAGGACGAGTGTCCGAGCAATTCCTGCACTGCACGGATATCTGCTCCGTTATCAAGCAGGTGCGTGGCGAATGTATGCCGCAGAACATGAGGACTCAGGTGTTCTTTTTCCGAAACCATGCGGAGATACCGTGAAACCACACATTCGATCTGACGTCTCCCCAGCCTGCTGCCTCGAACGCTGATGAAAACGGCAGTTTCGCCGGAACACCCTTTTTCTGCCAGATGTTCATTTCGATAAGGCAAATAGGTTTTCAGCGCTTGAGATGCCTTACGGCCAAGGGGAACTATTCTTTCTTTTCTGCCCTTGCCCAGAACTCTTATGATGCCGTCATGGAAATCAATATCCTCTCTATCGAGGCCATGAAGCTCCGAAAGCCGTATCCCGCACCCGTAAAAAAGTTCGAGGATCGCACGGTTACGGTTACCGTTCAGAGTGTCGCCTTCCGGTTTCTCCATGGAAAGCTCCGCCTCTTGCAGGCTCAAAAAAACAGGCTCTTTCTTCTCAATACGCGGGGTTTTTACCTCAGACGCCGGATTTTTCTCTATGATTCCTTCCGAAGCCAGGAATTTACCGAATGATTTGAGAGTCGCAAGCTTGCGGGCGATGCTTTTTTTTGTCAATCCCATAGTAGAAAGAACATACAGGTATTCACGTATGCCGTTACGGGTAAAATGCCCGATACCTGATTCATCGGAGCCGGTTTTCATATCCAGAAAGCCGAAATATTGATACAAATCCCGCCGATAGGCATCGACAGTATGAATCGAATAATTCTTCTGCGAGCCTAAAAAACTGAGATATGATTCCATGAATGCGCGCATAATTATTTCTCTGACAGTTCAACTTCCTTGACACTTTTGCACCGCGGACAGGTATACTCGCCGTTTTTACCTTCGACCATAGTCGGGGATCCGCAGACTGTGCAGCTTACAGCCACCGGTTTACTCCAGCTTGCAAATTTACAGGCCGGGTACTGATTGCAGCCGTAGAAAGTTCTTCCTTTTTTTGACCGTTTTTCAACAACCAGACCCTTACAGCCCTCCTCCGGGCATTTCACTCCGAGAGAATATGGCTTGATATTCTTACATGCGGGATAATTCGAACAGGCAAAGAATTTCCCGAACCTTCCCGTTTTGATCTGCATGGGAGAACCGCATTTTTCGCAAATCTCATCAGTAGTTTCGGCAGCCTCCGCCGGTTCGAGCGGACGGGTGTTTTTACAGTCGGGAAAACCGGAACAGGCCATGAACCTTCCATTGCGGCCCCAGCGTATGATCATGGGTTTGCCGCACTTTTCACAGGTTTCATCCGTTGTCTCGATCATCGACTTTTTCAATGCTTTGCTCTGCTTCGCAAAATCTTCCAGAGACTGGCTGAACGGTTTATAGAACTCCTTGACCACATGGAGCCATTCATCCTCCCCCGATTCAACCTTATCAAGTTCCTCTTCCATATTCGCGGTAAAATCCACATTGAAGAGAATTGGAAAAGCCTGCACAAGAAGACGGTTTACATCTTTGCCGAGGTCGGTGGCAAGCAGTTTGCCTTTTTCTCTGTGGACATAATCACGTTCCTGAATGGTATTGATGATCTGGGCATAGGTGGAAGGCCTTCCGATGCCGAGCATCTCAAGTTCCTTTACCAACGCCGCCTCGGTAAAATGCGCCGGCGGTTTTGTAAAGTGCTGGGAAGGGATGAGCTCTTTGAGATCGAGAGGATCTCCCTTGCGGAGACTTTCGGGAAGAGCGGATGAAGGAGCTTCTTCATCCTCTTGACGAATTTCCTCGTACACAGCAAGATATCCCTTGTAGTCAACCCGGGTCGAGCTTGTCCTGAACTCATATTCTCCAGCGGTTATTTCGGCGGTAGTCACCGTTGATTCCGAAGGTTTCATCTGGCTCGCTACAAATCTGTTCCATATGAGAAGGTAGAGCTTGAACTGATCCGGTGTCAGATAAGCTTTGACACTCTCGGGTGTCATTGAAAACAGCGCCGGACGGATCGCTTCATGGGCATCCTGAGCGCTCTTTTTTGTCTTGTAGATGTTTGGCTTGACCGGCAGTTCTTTCGCGCCCCACTTTTCGGAAATGTAGTTACGGACTTCCTCAAGGGCTTCGGGCGCTATTCTGGTGGAGTCGGTTCTCATATAGGTGATGAGACCGACAGAGCCTTCCGCCAGTTCGATCCCCTCATAAAGGTCCTGCGCAATCCGCATGGTTCTCGATACGGTGAAACCAAGCCTTCGAGCGGCATCCTGCTGAAGAGTGCTGGTTATGAAAGGAGGCGCGGGATAGCCTTTTGT
>JBAYHX010000061.1:0-11628 GCA_041665965.1 Candidatus Latescibacterota bacterium | reverse complement strand
ATCGAGACAACCATCATGCTTAAACCGGAAAGTGAATGGCGGCCTGGGATGACACCGCAGAAACTTATCGATGAGATGGACCGAGCCATTCAATTTCCGGGTCTGACCAATGCCTGGACTATGCCCATAAAAACCCGTATCGACATGCTCAGCACCGGGATAAAGACACCGGTTGGAATCAAAATTTCCGGGCCTGATCTCCAGACTCTCGAACATATCGGGATGGAGGTGGAAGCGGTCATCCGTACCGTCCCCGGAACACTCAGCGCCTTTGCCGAGAGATCGGTCGGCGGGAATTATCTGGATATAGATATAGACCGTCAGGAAGCTGCGCGTTACGGTATGACTGTGGGTGATGTGCAGCAGGTCATCGAGACTGCAGTCGGAGGAATGAGCCTTACCACCACTGTTGAAGGTTTGGAACGATACCCGGTCAATCTCCGCTACAGCCGCGAGCTGCGGGACAACATCGAATCTCTGAAACAGGCGCTTGTGTCGGCTCCGGGCGGTATTCAGATTCCACTGGGGCAGGTGGCGACTATTACTCCGAAAAAGGGGCCGATGGTCGTCCGTACGGAGGATACCCGTCCGAATGCATGGGTTTATGTGGATATCAGAAATGTGGATGTCGGAACCTATGTCAAAAACGCCCGGCGCGCTGTCGCAGAAAAAGTCAAACTTCCGGTTGGGTACACCCTGGTCTGGAGCGGCGAATTCGAATATATCCAGCGTGCGCAGAAACGCCTTATGCTGATCATTCCCCTGACACTGTTCATCATCTTTCTTATCATCTATCTCAACACTCGGTCGATAATCAAAACCGCCATCGTCTTCCTCGCGGTGCCGTTTTCTTTGGTTGGGGCGGTCTGGTTTCTCTATCTGTTGGGATACAATCTCAGCATCGCGGTCTGGGTCGGCATTATTGCTCTTGCGGGGCTGGATGCCGAAACGGGAGTAGTAATGCTCCTCTATCTAGAAAATGCTTACAATAACATGCGGGAAAAGGGAAGGATGCGTAATTTTTCAGATCTCCGTGAAGCCATCGATATTGGCGCGGTCAGAAGGGTTCGCCCCAAGATAATGACAGCGGCGGTGATCATAGCCGGCCTTCTCCCCATCATGTGGAGCCACGGCGCCGGCGCCGATGTTATGAAACGAATCGCTGCACCTATGGTAGGCGGGGTTTTCACATCTGTGCTCATGGAATTGATGGTTTATCCGGTTATTTACTACCTGTGGAGATCAAAGGGTCTGCAAAAGGAATCAACAGAAATTATTCCCAAAATCGAGAGTGTTTGAAGCAAATATCTCGGAATGGATTAATAAAACTAGTGTCTGAAATGATTTGTCAAATTATATTTAGGAAACTGAAAAGAATGTTCATGTGATGGTATAAAAAAGTGATGTTATCAGCAGCAAGGAGAAACCGCATGTATCGGACAGTTCCCATTTTGGCAGGATTCGCTTTTCTACTCACTTCCGCAGTCATGGCTCAAACCGATTCCACCTGGGTGCGGAAGTATGATTGTCATCTGAAAACAGGATCGATCGTTATCAACGGTGTGGCTGATGAAATTGCCTGGCAGCTTGCGCCGGAAGTGGGGGAATTCACCCGGTTCCAGAAGAAAGATGATCTCAAAGTCAACCATCGCACCACCGCTAAAATGCTCTGGGACGAAGACAATCTGTATCTGCTTGTTGCAGCGGAAGATCCGGATATTTGGAGCACGATGACCGTTGGTGACAAGGAATGTCTGTGCCTCGAAGAAACAGTCGAAGTTTTTATCGATCCTGACGGCGACGGTTACGATTATGCCGAACTCCATTTCAACTGTCTGAACACGGTCAACGATATCTGGATTCCCCAGAATACTTTCAAATACCGTGACGGAAAACCGGTGGACTGGAAAGATCTTTTCTCATGGCAATTAACAAGAATGCAGCATGGGGTAATGAATTATGGAACGGTGAACGATAAGAGCGATGTGGATAAGGGAACTGTATTTGAAATAGCTATCCCCTGGGAGGGTTTGGGGAAAATCGCGGGAAAGGCGAATATCCCACCTAAACCGGGAGATGTCTGGCGGATCAACATCAACCGTTACGAGCGTTCCAGGACCGGAGACGATGATGTGGAATTATCGGGATGGGCGCCGCTTGACCTTTCATCCTATCATGTCCCCGAAAAATTTGGGTATGTGAAGTTTATCGACAAACAGTAAAAACCATTTCTCGCAAAGTCCGCAGAGAAATAAAGTGAAAAAATACTATAAGACATGATTTACAAGATTTACAAGATCATATATTTTCTTTTAAAATTCTATCCTGTTAATCATGGTAATCCTGTCTAATAATTCTTTTTTTTCTTCGGGAACTTGGCGTGAGAATAAATCAAAGATTTCGATAAAGGACTCATTATGCAGTCATTGATGATAAGCGTTTCCGGGGTTCGGGGCATCTACGGCAAAGGGCTGGATGAGACGGTCGCGGAACGGTTTTCGTATGCATTCGGAACCCTCTACAGAGGTACTGTCGTAGTTGGAAGAGATTCCAGAGTGAGCGGAAAGGCTCTTTTACAGGCAGTCATATCCGGACTTTGCAAAGCTGGCGTTGATGTGATAGATCTGGGCATTGCTTCGACGCCGACAACCGAGATGGCGGTCACTGCCAAACATGGCGCAGGCGGTATTATCATTACCGCCAGCCACAATCCCCGTGAATGGAACGGGCTCAAATTTCTCGGATCGGACGGCGTTTTCCTTGATGCAACGGAAGGCGCACGGCTGATGAATATCTACAATTCGGCCGGCGAGCTTTCCTCAAAACCGCTCAAGGGAACATCGGCATTCTGGGATGGCGCCGATCAACACCATATAACATCAATTCTGGCGCTGGATATAATCGACAGGGACCGCATTGCTTCCCGAAAATTCACCGTGTGCCTCGATACGGTCAACGGGGCGGGCGGTTCTATCTGCGAAAGCCTTCTGAAAAGCCTCGGATGCACGGTCTTTGCGATTAATTCCGAGCCTACCGGGATTTTTCCCCACGGCGCGGAACCGGTACCCGAAAATATCGGAGCGCTCTGCAGCCTGGTAAAGGATAAGAAAGCGGATATCGGTTTCGCGGTCGATCCCGATGTGGACCGTCTGTCTCTTGTCGATGAGACCGGAAAAGCCATAGGAGAAGAATATACTCTGGCGCTTGCGGCTGATTACCTCTTCGGACGCTCGACTGCAAAAGCTGCCTGCAATCTTTCCACCTCGCGGATGATCGATGACGCCGCAGAACGTCACGGCGCACACGTTTACCGCTCCCTTGTAGGGGAGATCAATGTGGTAAAAAAAATGCGCGAGGTCGGCGCCGAAATAGGAGGAGAAGGCAACGGCGGAGTTATATATCCCGCCCTTCATTCAGGCCGCGATGCTGTGCTCGGTATGGCGCTCCTGCTTCAATACAGTGCGGAAACAGGCCAGAAAATCAGCGCTCTTGCCGGGCGTTTTCAAAAATATATGTCAGTGAAAGAAAAAATAGACATTTCCGGCATATCCTCATGGAAAGCTCCCCTCAAAGCAGCCTTTTCCGGCGAAACCATGGACGAGAGCGACGGTGTAAAAATCATCCGCGCAAAATCATGGATTCATGTCCGCCCCTCGAACACCGAGCCGGTACTGCGGGTAATCGCCGAAGCCTCTACCAGGGAGGAATTGGACAGCATGGTGAAAAAGGTGTATGAAGCGTTGAAGTGAAAAACTCTGTGCTCTCGATTTTCCAAAAAGCTGTTTGAAAGGGGAGTTCATTTTTTTCTCTGGTGCATTCAGAAATATTCTATTCAAGCAGTTTATCCTCATATCCCGATAACTATTTTATCAATTCGATAATAAATTCTCGCTTTTCGCTTGACAAATAAAACCGCGGGTGTTATGTATTCTATCGAGAATAATTTCTCGGTATAATTTTATAACCCGGAGGCGAGAAATGGCGCGTCATACATCATCTACGTTCACCGAAGTCGAACTTGAATTCATGCACATCATCTGGACCTGCGGGGAAGTTACCACCGAGATTCTTCAGGACAGGCTCCGTGAGCAGGGGCGGGAGCTTTCCGATGGCTCCATTCGAAAGATACTCTCCATTCTGGTGCGCAAGGGGCATCTGATCCGTAAGAAAGAAGGGCGGGGATTTTCGTATCGGGCCAAACTTCCCCGAAACCAGTCGGAAACCGGTCTGGTCAGGGACCTGCTGAACCGCGCGTTCGGAGGCTCGGTTTCACTCATGGCGGCGGCGCTTCTCAAAGGGGATGAGGTCAAGCCCGGCGACATCGAGGCGATCAAAAATCTCATCGCCGAGCATGAAAGGAGAGAAGGGAAATGAACCCCTTGGAATGGCTTGTTATTCTCGATAACGCCGGTCCTTCGTTCTTGGAACTGACAGCCACGCTTCTCTGGCAGTCTGCTCTGCTTCTTTCCGCCGCATGGATTCTCACAATTATGCTCCGCCATCGAAGCGCCTCGGTTCGTCACGCGGTATGGATGATCGCTCTTTTCTGCGTTCCGCTGATCCCGCTCCTGAACTGGTCGGTCACAGAAATGGGCGTCCCGAAAGCTCCCCTGGAAGTACTTTCTGTCATTGAAAGCAGTTCACTTTCAGAAATCGAAATTCCTTCCGGTGAGGATAATGTTTACAGGGCTTCAGATGTAGTTTCTTCTCCTCAACAAGCGCTCCCGCCGATTTCAAAAAACGTCCGTCCGCATGTACGTCTCTTTTATCCCTGGGCTTATCTCCTGATCGCATATTTAATCGGCGCGGCTTTTTTCCTGGGAGTCATTCTCGCCGGAAGGCTTCGCATCCGCCGCTTGCTGAGAAAGGGGAGTGTGGTAACCGACCCTGTCATTCTCGAAACGTTCGCGCAAGCCATGTCAAAGCTCAACCTCAGAAAACATGTCAGACTCGTTGAAACCCCGGACATTACCACGCCCTTTACGGTAAACACCTTTTTCCCGGTTATACTTCTTCCTGCACAGTACAGCGAACTATTCACAAAAGATGAACTCGCCGCCGTTGCCTTTCATGAATTGGCGCATGTGCAGCGCAGAGACCCGTTTTCCCTTATGCTCGTTTCTATCATACGGGCGGTTTTCTTTTTCAATCCTCTGGTGTGGCTGGCGGCGCATCAGGTATCCCTTTTGGCGGAACTGTCCTGCGATGACCGTGTGGTGGAATTCTCCGGCGAGCCGGTTGCCTATGCGAAAACACTTGCCCGTCTGGCCGAGAAAATCACCGCCCGCGAGTTTACCTCGGAACTGGCGGCAGGTATTATCATTTCACGGAGCGCTTTCTTCCAGCGGGTTGAGTCTATTCTCTCCGACCGCCGCGCACGCATAAAAAAGCTTTCCCGGCTGGCGCTGGCAGGAACGATTTTTATCGGAGCAGTATCGCTTGCCGTCGCACTCTCATTCCCGCTTGGAAACGCCGATAATGTAAAAACCGCTGAGAAAAAACAGAAGAAGGATTACTGGCTGGAAGGTACCGTGGTTGACCCGAATGGTCTTCCTATTTCCGGCGCACACTTTTACGTACACTGGAATGAGCCAGGGCAAGGCCACCCGCCGAGAGTTAAGGGAGCAAAAACAGATAGTAAAGGCCGGTTCCTCATAGAAGGAATTCCCCTTAAAATGGTGCTGGATGATTTTTTACGGCATGATAGTTACGGCTCCTATAAATTCCCGTATCTGGAAACGAACCGTTCTTACACTTTTGTTCTAAAGAAACCCGAAGGTTCTGTTTCGGGACGAGTGATCGATGAGAAAGGCAAACCGGTTAAAGGGGTTGATGTCAGTGCTGATGGCCCCAGCATCGGGCCTTCAGGCTTCGCTCACGTTATGGTCAGAACAGACCGTAAAGGGCGGTTCCATCTGAAAAACCTTGAAAACGAGATACACACCATCCATGCCGGACACCGTAAGTATGGACAGGGGATTGCCCGCAATGTCCCGGTAAAAGCGGAGAATATCACGATAGTTCTGACCAGACAGTGGGAAACGATACTATCGTATCAGCTTCAGTCAAATGCCTATGTGGATAAAAAAAAAGGAGCAGTGTCACGAGGGAAACCCGCGCCGGAAATTGCGATCTCTCAATGGTTGACAGGAACACCGAATTCTCTTGAAAGTCTGCGGGGTAAAATTGTGATGCTCTTTTTCTGGAACAGTCAGGCCTGGGATTCTGTACGCCCGCTGGTTTTGCTCGATTCCTGGCAAAAGAAATACGCCGACAGAGGGATTGCATGCATTGCCATTCACCCTTATACCACCGATCTTCAAACGGTCCACCCGATTTTAAAAGAAAGGGCAGGTACTGTGACAGTTGCGATCGATCGGGAATCATCGGATCCGGAAGCGCAGGGAGAGACATTCGATCGGTATGGAGTTCTGGTGAATGCATACCAAAACCTGCCGAAAATTCTAATCATCGACCGTGAAGGGAAAATTGTTTATCGCGGCCCACATGGGTTTTTCAATGCATCCTATTTCAATCCTGCTGATGTCGAACGGGGGATCGAAGAAGCGATAGCATCGGCAGCTCCGCCGGTCCAGGTTGCGACGGCATCGGCGGATACGAGCGAGGATAAAATGATCACCGTTTCCGGCGCTGTAACATTCCAGGGCAAACCGGTTTCTGGAGCGGACATTTATCGGACAACCGATACATCATCTTATTACGGCACATATTCAAAGTCTACGCAAAAAATGACACGAACGGGAAAAGACGGCTCGTTCCTTTTCAAAACGCCTCTTCTTCCAAAAAATCCTCTGGGCGGCGGGATATATGTGATTGCTTCTCATCCGGATTATTCTTTTGGGGGGAAAGCGATACAGGGTGATGCAGATGTAGCGCAGCTCTCAATAAAGGTAACTAGGCCGCTCACTATATCCGGAAAGGTTCAGGACAAGAATGGCGCGCCTATCGGAGGAGCGGAAGTTCAATTGATCTCAATTGTTATTCTCAGCAAAACAAGCGGCAAAAAACCTTCTCCCGGGGAATATACTCCTGCTAATGCAAATCCTGGATTAGGCGGAATAATTGAGGTATTCGACCTCGAACCTGATATACTGGGAACAAAGGTTGTCACGAATCAGGATGGTAAATTTGCCATTCACGGAATCCCCGAGTCTTCTGAAAGCCATGTGAAAGTCACGGCCAAAGAATATGCCAAAACCGAAAAAGGTAAAATCGAAGCAGGCGCGGATGATGTGAATTTTGTTCTTGTGCAGGAAGGGAGAATTTCAGGGAGACTGACTTTTACCGATACTCAAAAACCGGCTGAAAATGTGTCTGTTTTAGCAAGAGGAATCGGTGATGCGGGAGGTGGAGCGTCGAAAACAGATAAAAACGGAAGGTTTGAGATAACCGGACTTACTCCGGGAGTATATAGTCTTTTTTCGATTTTTCATTCTTCGATGTTAACCGAAAGATTAGATGATTATGCCCCGGTGAAGAAAGAAAATATATCTGTCGAACCCGGTAAAACTGCCAATGTTGACCTTCAATTCACCCATGGAGGGATCGTTACCGGCACTGTTACCGACAAGGATACCGGCGAACCTATCACCGGCTGGGGTGTCGGAATGACAGATGCAGTGCCTTCATTTACTGATTCCAAAGGGATATTTCGTTTCCGGGTAGCTCCGGGTAAAAATACCGTGTATGCTTATTTGAATGCAAAAAAAGGTTACATTGTCAGAATGGAACAGGAAAGACCGGATAAAAACGTTGAAGTTAAAGAAGGAGAAACAATATCCGGAATCGATTTCCAATTCTCTAAAGGTATCGAGATACACGGCACGGTAAAAACTCCCGACGGCAAACCGGTTGAGGGAGTACGGATTTTAAAGGAATCATTCAGTCCTGGCGGAACTCGGGCAGTCTCAGACAGTTTGGGGCATTTTACACTTGGCAGCCTGGCTAACGGTGAAAATATCAAGGTATTTGCTGAAAAACCTGATATGCAGATGGAGGCCACGGTCGAAATTGTAGTTGATGCTGCAAAAGAACTAACCATTGTTCTTCAGCGCTTTAAAACGGGAAAGATAGAAGGCAGAGTGATCGGGGCGGACGGGAAACCTGCCGCCGGAGTTGAGATATCCCTTTTGCGCAATGTCAGGCAAATGGGGACTGATGCCCTCTCTTCAGTCGTTGCCCATTCTGACAAGGACGGGCAGTTTAAGATCGAGAAGCTCGATATGGGAGAATTGTATATAGGTGAAAGATACCAGCTTCTTGCCCAAAACGGCCAGGCGAAATCAGAGTATTTCGTCCTTACGGAAAATATGAGACCGATTGAACTCGTTCTCCCAAAGGCCGATAGCTGGCTGGAAGGAACAGTCGCCGATTCTGATGGGAATCCGGCAGTCGGAGTCAGGGTGATAGTGAACGGAGGACGTTCAGGTTTTAAGGATGCTTGGACAGATGCGAAAGGTCATTATCGCTTGGATGGACTGATTGGTGAAACCGAAAGGGTTTTCTTGAATAGCGAGACCTATGGATTTTCCCAGTTCAAAAACATATCTCTCAATCAGAAGCATGATTTTACCGTTTCCAAAAAAGAACGCTGAAGTAAAAAGGAGAAAGGAATTGGATAACGAAGAGCATTCCGGCCCCTTAACATCGCTGGAAGGTACTGACGGGAAAGTACCTGATTCAAAATATGATAACAAATACAGCAATAATTTTCAGTCTGGGCCGGGTGGAATTTTAGTCATTGCAGTGATATTAATTTTCGTTTTCGCGATTGCTCACTATTTTGGTCTTACATTTAATAATATCCATAACTATATATTTAAATAGGAAATACTTGGTGTTCGATGGCCTACCCCCTGAAAATTAATCCGGATATTATGTTAGGATATGAAAGGAAAAGGCCGAGTCTCGTGGTGGTACAGAGACTGGAGCAAGTCATCGTCGCAAAAGGAGGCGAATTGAAATGGGGGATAAAAAAAATTCCGGCCCTTTGACATCGCTGGAAGGCGCTGATGGAAAAGTGCCTGATGCTAAATATGACAAAAATAATTTTCTCCCCGGGCCGGGAGGAATATTATTGATCATTGTCGCGATATTGGCTGTAGTTTGCGGGCTTGGTGAAGCATTGAACTGGCATTGGTAAGAAGATCGAACAAGCATTCACATTTGACAGGAGGCTGCAATGGTTGAATTTTTAGAACCGGTTGCCATGAAATACATCATCATTTTTACCGTGATTGCTCTGATTGTTGTCGTGGTCGATAATGTCCTTCTCGTAAGACAAAAGAACGCGGAACGCGGGATTCCAGGAAATATTTGCCATATTGACGGTTTATTGCGGATTGTTCTTTATCTTCCTCGCGGCATGGCTGATTGTGCGAATGATATACAACAGATTTATTGGGGAACTTGAAACACTCTCAAAAGAATAAAATGATTCGCAGATCTGGCCTTTCGAACCAGACCCCTCTCCCAGTAGTGGGAGAGGGGAAAAGGGGTGAGGGCAAAAAAACCCCGATATCGGGTTTTTTTTATTACCGGAGGATTTATCGGCAATTAATTTCTTGGAGATTTTCGGGCTTATCATTAAACTATGCGGGTGCTTGAAAAGGCCTTAATAACAATAATCCGGGAGGTTCATCCATGAGACTCAAAGACAAGGTTGCGATTGTAACGGGTTCGACAAAGGGAATAGGGCAGGGAATAGCGCGGGTTTTCTCAAAGGAAGGGGCGCGTGTTGTTGTTGTCGCGCGCGGTGAGGAAGAAGGGAAAAAGATGGCCGAGGAGCTGGGCGCATCGAAAGGGATGTCTGTTTTTATAAAAACCGATGTCTGCGACAGCAAATCGATCCAGAATATGCTGCAAACGACGATCAAAACTTTCGGAAAACTGGATATCCTTGTGAACAATGCTGGCTATCATATTTCAAAAAATATTGAAGTGACAACCGAAGAAGAATGGGAATTCATTATCACTACTAACCTTCGAAGCACATTTCTATGCTCGAAGTATGCAATTCCGCATCTTCGTAAAACAAAAGGGAATATCATCAACATAAGCAGCATGGTCGGCCTTGTCGGGCAGCCGAACGCCGGGGCGTATTCCGCCACAAAGGGCGGACAGATCGCCATGAGTAAGGGAATGGCCATCGATTTTGCAAAGGACGGTATCCGGGTAAATGTCATCTGCCCGGGATGGATTCAGACTCCGCTTGTTGATGACTGGTTCAGTCAGCAGAAGGATGAAAAGGCCGCGCGCGAATATATTTTCGGCGCGCACCCGCTCGGAAGGATCGGCACAAGCGAGGAATGCGGGCTTGCGGCGCTGTATCTGGCAAGTGATGACGCCGCATTCGTGACCGGCATTACGCTGAATCTCGACGGCGGGATCACTCTGGGCTATTAGCTATGCTCATTTTTTAAAGCTTTAATATATTTTCCCACAAAGTTCATAAAAAAAGGAATATAGACAGGATTAACATGATTAACATGACAGAATTAAAATGAAAATATATAATCGTGTAAATCTTGTAAATCATGTCCAATATTGTCTCCCTTTCTTTTTTGACTCTGCGACCTTTGCGAGAAAATCTTTTTTCAAGGGCTTTTCCTTTTAAAAATAGGGAGCTTACGATGGTTATTGTTGACGCCCACATGCATTTATGGGATCATATCGATGGATTTCTCGGCGCGCCTGTCCGCTCGATAGGAAACGGCCAGGTAACCTTAGGAAGCCAGAAAATGATGGGAATGCCCCCGTATCTCCTGGACGGGCGGTGCACCTGGGAAATTGCACTGTCGGTCATGGATGCCGCCGGCGTTTATGCCGCTGTTGTCACTCAGGAATATCTCGACGGCAATCAGAACGCCTATCTTGCCGAAGCGGAAAAAAAGAATCCGGAACGGCTTTTTGTCCACGGTCTGCTCGATTTCTTCCATCCCGAAAGGCTTTCCGAGGAATTTGAGGAAGTGATGAGGGAATATGAATTCAAGGGGATAAAAGTCCCCGCGATGAACCTTCCCAAAGCCGGGCCGAGAATATTCCTGAACGACCCGAAATGCATGACGGTATTCGAGAAGATGGAAAAAAGGGGAATGGTGCTTTCCATCGATCTTCATCCCAGCGATTGTCAGGTCGAGGAAATGCGCGAGGTCGCACGGTCGTTTCCCCGTCTGACCGTTACTCTCGGTCATTTTGCCATGGCGAACCGTGAGGGATGGCTGAAACAAATGAGTCTGGCCAAAGAACCGAATGTCTATGTAGAATCCGGCGGAATAACATGGCTGTACCGTCTGGACGGCCCGCCCTTCCCCGGGGCACAGGAAGCTTTTCGGATAGCGGCGGAACATGTCGGCGCCGACAAGCTGATGTGGGGCAGCGACCACCCGCGGACGATGGTTGATTTTACCTATGAACAGGCGCTCGACTTCCTGCTCGATGGCTGTCCTTTTTTCTCCGATACTCAGAAGAAAGCGATACTCGGAGAAACCGCTCTCAGGATATATGGCATCAAAAAGCCATTACAGGAACCGTCGAGGATGAAAAAAATAACGGAAGACTGAACAACCCCGGTTGACATGCTCTTGTCGAAGGGGGGATTGAAAAGCT
>JBAYHX010000060.1:0-11939 GCA_041665965.1 Candidatus Latescibacterota bacterium | reverse complement strand
TCTTCTTCAGGGCGAGTATACAGATGGGGAGTGTGCGTTTCCAAGGGTTGTTTTTCCAGCGGAGATTCATTCTGCCCGGATTCCTTTTTTTCTCGAAGCTCCGCCCCGAGGTCTGTGAGGTCAGGTATAATCTGACGGTTTTTCTTTTCGCCGGAGATATCTACTTTGAGCATTCCTGTTCCTCAATTGCCCTGAGAGCCAGACCGAAACATGTGGTAAAAGCCGCTCCCAGACATTCCAGAGGCGGCTCGTTCGCTGCAATTTTCACTTTTTCGGATCGAAAAGGATCCGCTATAGAAGTTCTGATACCGACTTTATTCCTCAACTCGGCGTGAAGCCCGTCAAGGTATACTCCTCCGCCGGTAAGGACCAGACTGTCCGGGGTTGGTTTCTTTTTATCCTCACCCCGCGAAGTAAGCCTGTTTATCGACCCGGTTATATATTCCACAAGTTGTGCGGCGGTTTCAGTTTCGTCTTTTTCCGATCCGTCAAAAATAAGGCCGGGCATTTTTTCCGAATAGTTGTCAAGCTGAACAGGGAAAGATTCCATAGCGACCGGATTGCCATCCTGAAGTACAATCGAGGAGATTCCTTCCGCCTCGACTGAGATCAACAGGCACGTACCATTTTCGATTGCTCCTGTCCCCTCGCATCCATTTAGGAGCGCGACCGGTTCCACATCGGTTATTACATGGCCAAATGTATTTCTCACCGTATTGACAAGCATTTTACGACCTGCGAACATAAATCCGGCATTTTTAGAGACTACAAAATCATAGTTATAATCGGAAAAGTCCGAAATTATTTTTTGTTGTATTTCCCATTTCAAATGACTTTCCATGTCCGTGTCATCCATGTGCTTTTCACGGTTCATATATGCCGAAAGAAAGTCGCCGGGTACAAGACCAGCCGCAATGGGTATATTCTTGTCAAAACCATAACGGGACAGAAAAGCGCCGCCATCTTCGCAAAAATGGGAAGAAACAATCCTGGTTATGGACAAGCCGAGGAAAGAACGCTCGATTTCAAGGGCTCGGAAGCCTTTCATACTGTACCGAATGCCGATTCCCTTTGCCAAATACCCTCTCCCCTAACGTAAAGAAATGGATACAATTCCGCTTAATAATATAGAAAGTTTTAAAGACGTATCACAAGATTTTTTTAGCGGCTTCCCTATGGTTTGCCAACCGTGATGAACGTCTTGATCTTTTCATAGGTTCCCGGTCCGATGCCGTTCACATTCATGATATCGGCAGGTTTCGAGAAACGGCCGTATTTTTCACGATGCTGTATTATGGCAGCAGCTTTAACCGGGCCTATTATAGGCAGCGTTTCAAGGAGCGCCGAATTTGCTGTGTTGATATCAACCAGGATCGATTCCCCGGCTTTTTTAACCGAAAGGGAATCCAATGCTGCGGGAATATTCACTGCGCCGTGAATTATACGGACATCCTCCTGTGTTCCGGGAAGCAGGAAAAGACGCACACCCCAACCGATCAGAATAAGGGCGGCGATACAGGCGATTGCAATTCGGTCACGGCGTGTGAAAAGAGGCATGGCGCTCATTTCCCATATATGATGTTCAGAACAAGCGTCCCGATTTTTTCAAGACTTGAGGCGGAACATTTGTCAGGGGTATCGGAAACGGTGTGCCAGCTGGGATAGTTGAAATCGATAAGATCCACTGATGGTATTCCTCGTTCTATGAGAGGCACATGGTCGTCGAGAATGCCGATCTCGGATGATTCTATGGTAATATTCAACTGCCCGCAAACCTTGACAATCTTACTCCAAAGCTCGGGAGCGCTCTGGAGGGAGTTGTAATCCCTTGAAAGGGAAAGATTCTTGTCGCCTATCATATCCAGGAGAATGGCTTCTGATGGCTTGAATGAAGAGGGCATGGTCCGTGCGAAATACCGTGAACCAAGAAGCCATGTTTCCGGCTTGTTCTCCGAACCTCCATCCTCGCCGTCAAAAAAAACGATATCTACGCCGACAGGCGGCTTTTTGAGTTTGAGGGCATTCGCAACCTCCAGAAGAACAGCGACTCCGCTGGCGCCGTCATTTGCTCCCGGTACAGGGTCTTCACGTTTCATGGTATCGGGGTCCTGGTCAGCATGGGGACGGCTATCCCAGTGGGCGCAAAGAAGGATACGTCGGGTGTTTTCCGGGTAGAAGGAGGCCATGATGTTCTGCATGTCTTGTTCGCTGCCCGAAAATACATCCCGAAAGGGTTGAGTCCCGACAAAAGTGGTGTTTTCACGGAGGGCTGCCATTATCCAGGCGAGCGCTTCATCATGAGCTTTCGTTCCGGGTACGCGGGGGCCGAACGATACCTGCCGCTCCAGATACCCGAATGCCCGGGAGGAATCGAAAGGAGGCGCTCCTGTCACCGGGGCGGAAGATTCAACACAAGAGAGCATTATAAGGACTGCAAATATCGAAATAATCCCTGTTAAAACACAAGTTTTCCCCAAATTGACACCTCTCTTACAACATGAACCCGGTTAGTCAAATCCTTGGAATTTTGAAAATTCATAGTCGCGCCGCCGGTAAACTTTTCGCTGAACCGGTAGTCGGCTTTAGGCGAAACAGACCATGAATCGTTCTTTTCGGTTACCGCCATAGAATTGCTTTCGACATTACGCATCCGCTGAGATCCGGACTTGGTGAGATTCAACGATAAATCGATATTGCTTTTAAGCTTCAGTTTACGGAAGATTCCCGTGGTTGGCGACATACGGTAGGTGAACGAAGCAGTGATATCATTTTTGTCATAGATGGAAGAAGTTATTGTTTCTCCGGAAAGGGCGTGACTGGTTTCCGAGGATTTGGAAAGGGAAAGACTCCCCTGTAAATTTCCCAAAAAGATGGCATTTACACTTACCAGCGGGGAAAAGCTGTGTTCAGTACGGTCGGAATTTGGATTGACGCCTTCATCCAGCCACTCGGTTTGTGTGGTTATGGAATATCCGGATTTTATACTTATATTGTGTGCGTAACTTTTCAGCAGCGGGATTTTTTTTTCAAGGGAATTCCATTGAAAATCAATATCCGGAAATACGGATTGATCGGATTTGGTATTGGCAGAGGACGACAAGTTTGTCTGTAAAGTCTTTTTCATTGACGCTGACACCTCAATGTCCATTGGCAGCCTCATTATCGTATTCATGGAATAATCTTCTGAGCCGCCTGATGAGTTCTGCCTTGCGGAAACGGTGCTTGAATCTGATGAACTGATTGTACCCTGGCCGAACCTGGTCATGAAACCAGGCCTTTCCGATACGCCATAGTAATTGAGCTGTTCATCCTTGCGGTATGTTATTGTCAGGGGACTGACAGCTTTGGAGATGGAAAGGAAAACAAAGGAACGCAGGCTTTGTCCTTTTGGATGCTTTGATACCTCCTCTTTCTTTTGTTTATTTTCCGCTTTTTTAGGATCAAGTGCTTTTATATCCTTAATGTTTTTTGTTGCTGCCCTTTGATCCAGTGATTCCGATTTGGGAGGTCCTCCTTTACCGCTTAAATCCTCGAACATTTTCTCCCAGGCAAGGCTGGCATTTACAGAAAAAGATTTGCGGAAATCTACCTGCATACCGCCCATCTGACTTGAAAGACTGTACCGTGGGTTATTCTTCTCTGTATAGGTTGCACTGTAGGTATAATTGTTCGTAAGATAATTAAATTTCGGCCCTGACAAGGTGATATTATTTGTTTCAGCAAAATTCGTTACCATTTTCAAATAAAGGTCTGTTGTCTGGTTCCGGTGGAAATCATATTTGACCGCAGTCAAAGGGCTGTATCCGAAAGTATACGATTCTTTCAACGTCCGGACACTGGTTGTATCGGACACGTTTTCTGTGTTTTTTTGTATCCTTTTATCATCATCATAGACAACATCGTAAACCATCTGGTTGGGAATATAGGTGAAATTCAGATCAGACATCTTTTTCCCCGTATCGGATTTCCACTTTTTCATCCAGAGGAAAGGTTTAAAACTTCTAACAGTGGGATCGACATTATAGGTGGCTTTCGCCTGCTTGCTCGTATCCAGCATACTTCCGGATGTCGGATTATTGGAAGTTTGCTCTCCCCAGTCAAAATTTAAATTCACTTTTTCGAAGCCCCAGTTGATGAGGATTGATCTGATTCCACCTTTTCTGGATGTATCCTTCCCCTTGCCATAGGTGAGATGCACTGTTTTTGATGAAGTTGTTGCAAGATAATCAAGTTTCTGAGCAGGGTCTATAATGATATCCGAACCAGGCAGCAAACGCGGGCTCTGCTCCGTTTTCGAAATGTTCGCGGTAACCGGCAGATTCAATTTCCAGCGGGTGGGAGCAAAACGGTCAAGGTTGACCGCTATAGATGAATCCCAACTGGTATTATCGCTCCCCGAACCTTTATCGGAATTCATGTCATGAAAATCAGAAGAGCGCTTTGATGCTTTTGTTGTTATACTGGCAAAACCTGCCAGATCTGTATTTATACTAAACCTCGCCGCGGTTCCGGTCATTTCACGAAGGCTGTCCATTCTCAGTTCATCCACCCATACCTTGCCGGTCATACTCAGGTCTGGTTTATTATTTTGTATACCGATGGAAATAATTTTTACGTTGGAAAGGGAGGGGGAGCCGTTGAATGTATAAATATTCCCATCCACTACATCAATGGAATCCGCATCCAATTTTACAGCAGTACAACGGGCAAAATCAGCTTCTACAAAATTTTTTGCTGCCCATCCTTTGAAAATCGGTGTACGGTATTCGTAATAATTATTTTCGTCAGCCCCGAACCGTAAAATCAGCTCAACTTCGCTCGTTTCTGCCGAAGGATCCGGGAAATCATCCGGACCATGGACATACATCTTCAGCGCTGTATAATCGGTAAAATCCATCTTTTCAAAATTACGGTAAATGAATGCTGTGTTGCCTGGATGAAGCTGCTCGTAATCGACAACAAGAGATTGTTCCATTTGGCGGACTTTTGTTGTACGGTCGATTTCTGCCGAAACTCCGGGCGGGGAAGCATAATCAAGGTTTTCATCTGTGTTCACCCTGGTTACACGAACTCTGTCGAAAGACGATTGAGAGACATCTGTGTTCTCTTTATCAAAAATACCTGATTCCAGCCAGTTGGATTCCACAATTTCCATACTGGCAATCTGGATAAGTGTGGAATCGGTGTTGGTAACCCATAGTCTGGAGAATTCTATAAGGGTTGAATCAGGTGGTTCCGATCCTCCAACCACAGCACTGGGGTTATTCCAGAGTGGAATTCGGAAAAGACGCCAGCCTCCGGGGTTTCCGGTTGGGACTGAGTCCTGCACCAGGTAGGGATCAAAAGGATTGTTGAGGGAGATGGTATACTCATAATATTTGTTTTTTGTGTCGAGCACTCCGTTACTATTGATATCCTCTGTATCCGGAAGTCCGGCGCGGTCGGAATCGAAACGGTTTCCTTCGGTGCCGTTGATGTTGGAATAATCCTCCTTGTTACTGTAACTCCAGTTGTCTTTTACGGGATCGGGATTCTGGGCGCTGTATCCGGGTTCAGCTTTGTCAAAAACCCCGTCGAGGCCGGTGTCTTCTTCGGTGGTAAGAATACCGTCGCCATGCCCCATTCCCGAAATCGGCTGGTCCTCTGTATCGAGAAGATCATTTGGATTATCCAAAGGAAAATATTCCTCTGATATGGAGCCGAGATCAATTTTCAGGTCTCCTTTGTTGCCTTTGGCCCAAACCTCGAGAAATCGTGAATGAGACATATCGAGCCCTGTCCCGTAAAATGCATTCATCACTCCGCCGAATGATTGATCGTCAGGAATTCCGACCTTTTTTGAGTAATCGAGGTTCAGAACGTACACTGTGTTCTCGCCGGAAGCCGTTTCTTTATTCGGCCATACCGCCCGTGAATCCACCCTGTCCCAGGGATTGTACCACCAGAGTTTTCCCCGCTGAAGAGTAATCCCGCCGGTTGTTTTTGAATCGGGAATTGAAGATGTGGTCCAGTTTGTGCGGACGATTCCCAGCGGGGTATTCTGAGAACCCTCGAAATCGTCTATATATACCACACCCTTTGTGTTCATATTGGGAATACTGCGGGCAAGCTCGCCCTCAAACCGTACTGAAGATTTTTGATCGGTCGTGATCCCGGGGATCATATCGACCATCCTTGTCAGAAATTTCGACTCAAAATTAATATTAGTATCCGTATCGAACAGTAAGGTGCGGGAGGGTTCCTGCCCAAGTTTCACACGTTGATCCGAAGTTGATTCGTTATTATAGAGGATTACTCCCCCAATCCGTGAATTTCCTAAAAATTCGTAGTCGCTCCGTATACCAAAGAGAGATTTCTGCATCGGTTGTATGGCATTCACTTCCTCATAGGTGGCCTGGATGACCGAGTTGGGGCCTATCGCGTCCTGATTGGTAAACGTAAGCTTGCCGCTCTGGTAGTTGATAGTATAGTCTTTACCACGAGTGAGCGTTTTCCCGTCAACAGTAACCCGTTCGCTATCCTCGGCGATACCTCCAAGCCCCCCGCTGCCTATTGTATAGCTTTGAACGCTATTGGCGGTTTTAACCTCGATATAGTATTTTGATGCTTCAACTTTCTCCTGCTGGTTCTGAGTTTCGTAAATCGCGGGGATTTTCGGATCCAACTCCACACTCACTCCTGCCGGCGGTTCAGAATCGAACGGGTGAAGGAGCGGGAAAATGATTTCTCCGCGATAGGTGTCCACCACCGAGCGGTTGAGATCGACCTTGTTATCCGGCGCCAGGTTTCCCTGTTCATCGGTTTTATCCAACCCTAGTATCTGAATGTAAGGTATGCCATTCTGGGTTTCTTTGGCAGTGCCGTCCGATACATCACGGAAAATGCTGATCTCCAGCCCTTCCGGGTCGATGTTCGTCTGACCAATGTCGTAGACATTTTTCCATTCCAGATCCCATGTATCTGTATCGGTCGGCCGCTGGCTTTTGGGTTTGATAAGTTTGAGCTCGATTTTCGAGCCTGAGACATTGGATTGGTAATCAAGATTGCCGTATTTATTCCCACTCTTTGTTTCCATATAAATACCGATGGTCGCGGTATCCTGAACCTTTTCTCTGAATACTATGAATCCGAGTCTACGGTCGACCGAATAATCCTTGGTGGGAGTCAAATGATGGAAGAATCCTGTGATACCCTCGCTTTTTACCGGAATATTTGTGTCCATATTCATGGGCAGGGCTATTCCGGGAAGAGCGATCGTGCCTTCACTTGTATCGTTCGACTGAATGCCGTCATCTTCGTAAACCTCAATTTTCACAATGGAATCGGCAGGATTGTAGTATATCAGGTCGAGAGAAGTCCTGTTTTCTGCAAAGACGTCCTTATAGCGGTTATCCAGGAAGAAATAAGTGTTTGATTTGTAACTGTAATCACGGATTTGAGTTGTAGCTTCTTCAGCAGAACCGCGGAACGATTTGGTGTTTGCTTCGCTTTTTTCCTGAGATGCGATAGCGGTGAATTTTATCGGGCCTATCCTTCCCTCAGACCGGATTCCAAACAATCCTTTATGGCTGCCCTGATACCCGGCGAATGTGGCTCCCTCAAGATTGAGCGATGTATTGCCCGCCTCGATGCTCTGAATGATATCGTTATCATCGCCTTTATACCGTATATGAATATTGTCTTCGAGGTTCTTTCCTATGGAAAAATCATCCCCCTGCGAGTCCTGCTTGATATCGATTTCTATCCGGTCGCCCACCATGCCCTGGATGGAAAATTGCGGTTCCTGTTTCATGGTGAGAGAGGGGAAGGATGAGTTTTTGGAAACCGAGGTGGAGATTTCGCCCTCATCGTATTCGCTTTTCCCCGAAAAGGTTATCGTTTGCGAACCATTTATGTTGAGGCGGGTTTTACCCCCGAGGAGCTGTTCAAAACGTTTGCCTACCGGCAGACTGAAATCAAGATCGGTTATTCCGCCGCTCTTTTTTTCAGATGACCATTCGGTCATACGTTGAGAATTATTACTCCATGTGGACTCAAGGCTGGCGTCGAGATTCTTTTTTGCATATTCACTGAACGGAATGAAGTAATACTTCTCCACTTGCAGCCCGGGGATGAGAGTCTGACGAACCGCCCGGGAATTCTGGGAGTCGATACTGTCTTTAACAACGGTGGCGGTGAGAGGAATCTTTGTTCTGGGGCGAATCCCGACAGTTACATTGTCAATATCCAGAGAATCCTGTGCGCCCTTTCCAAAAAGATACAGGTACTCGTCGCCCACGGGCACGCTATAGCTTTCCCCGGACAGATACTTGTCGGATTTTTTCTGGATCCAGGTATCGTTTGTGTAATCTTCGGCGGCGGCGGGGATGAGGAGAATTCCCAGAAGAATAAAACAACCGGCCAATAAAAAAAGGACATACTTACTCATAGTATCAAAGCTATCTGCGATCGGTGTACGTAACGTTCAAAAACAAGCACAATTTCAACCCAAAAACATCGATCACATTTAGCGAATAAGCAGTCCTCCGGTTAACGGTCAGTTTTTTAAGATATATAGCATGCAAATATATAGTCATAAATAAAAATGCGCAAGCAAAAAGAACAGGTTACCTTTTACCCGTTTTTGCTATATATCACCTTATGAGATTTATATGACAGATAATGAAAAAGGTTGCAGGAAAACGGAAATTCTCTTTGGAATTAAAGATAAAAATGAAAAAATATAAGAAATAGGTGACCTTTGAAAATATGTCAGATTTTCCTAATGTCTCCGATAGAAATGTCATTTTCCGCAGAATAGTTTACAACTTGCTCATATATACACGAATAAAATCTTTCCACCAACTAGTATCTGCGCAGAATAGCATGGTTTGAGAACCAGCATCGTCTGACAAAGAGAAGGAAATAGGGTGATCTCTTCGTTCCGATCAGATTTTGATTATGAAATATCCAGCCTTTATGTAGAGAACGGAAGGTCGTCTGCAAGGAGAACATCAGCAGAGCGACCTTTCCTTTATGCCAGACCTTCCTCACGCATACGGGTCAGGTATTCCATGCAGTACTCGTCATAACCCATAACCGCCCGAGCAGAGCAGAGAGTGGTCATCATGTCCGGTTCGGTGGGGTCGATGATAAAACCGTCGCAGCCGGCGGCAACGAGCATGGCCAGAAACACCTTGTTCAGATTGTTGCGCCGCGGAATTCCGAAAGAGATGTTCGAGAGGCCGAGGGCGATATGAGCTTCGGGGTATTTTCCCTTTATATAGCGTATGGAGTCGAGAATATACTGCGCCTGTCCCGGATTGGTAGATGCAGGGCGCACAAGGGGATCGAAATGAGCACGGTCAAGGTTGATATCGTTTGCTTTGAACAGCGAAACAATGTCTTCCGTTATCCGTATCCTGCCATCCAGATCTTCCGGCATACCGTTGTCATCCATGGTAAGGCAGACCACTCCTGTGGAAAATTCTTTGACCAGCGGGAGGACGCTTTCCACACGGGCCTTTTCCATAGTGATGGAGTTGATGATAGTGTCCGGACGGTTGCAGATTTCCAGCCCGGCCCGAAGGGCAAGAGGATTTGCCGAGTCGAACGAGAGCGGATGATCGACCTCGCTGGAAACGATCCGGGTAAGCCAGACCATGTCTTCGATTTCCTTTGAAGGGTCACCGCCGGCGTTGATATCTATATGGGTGGCGCCTGCTTTTGCCTGACGGAGTGCTTCATTCCGTACGAATGCTTCATCGCGTTCCCAGACTTTTGTACGGATGGATTTACGGGTCATATTGATGCGTTCGCCGATTACAGTGAACATTTCATTCTCCGAGGTTTATAAGGGTGCTAGAATCGTACTCACCATAGAAATTATGTCGTGCACGTCCAAAAAGATGTACACGTATTACCTTTATAAGATAAGCGATGACAGGAGAACGGGGCAAGGGTAATTGGCCGGACGGTGAAATGAAAATCGTACCGGGATTTTATCGGCCATTTTCTGCTATTCCGCCTTCTCGCTATACTTTTCTTTCATCTCCCCGTATTTTCCGCAGGAGAGCTTTCCCTCCGGACAACGGCCAAGTTTTATACACTTTGGGCCGATGCCTTTGAATATCACCGGTGTCGCTTCTTTTGCCAGCTGGAGCATCTCTTCGGCAACCGACCGTATCTCCCACTGCGCCCGTGAACAAAGGCGCTCGCTGAAGAAATGAAAGAGCTCGCGCGCATTCATCGTTACCATGATTTTTGTTTCGACAGCGTTCGGCAGCACATAACGGGCATCTTCGTTGGCCGTTTCTCCGGAGCCTCCCAATGTTTCCCTCAGCCGGCCGTAAACCTCGGCTGTATATTCCATAAAGTGGCGGTAGTATTTCTCGGCATCCACAGCGCCGTCTCCGGTCTCCACCTGTTTTCCTTTCAAACTGGGCGGTATGATGAACTCGAAGGACTCGTGGGTGACATACCGCTGGCTCCTCTGCGAGTATGAGGCAATACGGTGACGGATGAGCTGGTGAGTCATCGCGCGTGAGATGCCCTCGAGGAGAAAAGAATAGGAGACATGTTCGAACGGACTCAGATGCCCCATTTGACGCAGGCGGAAGAGAAATGTTTCCGTCTCCCCGCGGTTTTGCTGAAAAATGGTCGAGGGATCGGAGGCATAACAGAGCTTTGCCGCGGCGGAAACAAGCTGCTCCGCATCGGGGGTAACCCGCACGAGCTGGACAGAGGGATGTTTCATTAAAAACCTTTACGGTTACATGGCTGAGATCGAAAAACATGAATTATTTGTATGGCGAAGAATTTCAGATGGTAATAATTTAGGGTTGATAGTCATATGCCGTCAAGGAATAACTTGACTAAAGCGTTGATTGCCATGTATAATTAATATATTGGATAAATCGCTTATCTAGTTGACTCAGCAAACCTGCTCAACCCCCCTTTCCCTCGATCCCTTGCCGCTTCGCGGGAACTCTGTTTACCCACATAAATGGGTGCAAGGGAAGTTGAGGCGCCACATGCTGTTCCTGCCCCCCGTAAGGAGGGAAGGCGGCCTGAAAGGCCAGAAGGGGGTTATCTTTACTGAATATAAACACACGTAGCGGAGTCATCTCGATAAGCGAATCCGATAATTTATGATTATACCGTCATTTGGGGAAAGGATGAGCCATGTTCATTACACTTCTTATTGTCACATTCGTGGTTTCTTTTGCGGTGTGTTTCATCGTAGCAACCATTTTCAGGGATTCTTTGACCCGTATCATGCAGCGGCTTGTTGCCGATGACTTATCCAAAGCATGGAGCCGGTATATCATCTTTGCCATCTATGTTGTGGGAATTTCCGGCGGAGTGAGAATCTGGGAGATGGAAAAATTCATCTCCGGTAATGATCCGAGCGGGAAAGTAATCGAGCTAACCTCTGACCGCTGGGTACTGGAAGTATACCGCACGGTTATCGGAACTTTACAAAGCGATGCATGGATGCTTCTCGTATTCTTCATATTCGCCCTTATTGCCTATGTAATTGTAAAAGGGCTTGAAGGAAGAAAGCAGACATAGTGCAGCATGGGAGAGCGAAAAGGGTGAGGTGTAGTTCAGCATGATCTCATATCATAATTGATTTTGGCAGGATATCTTTATTGACTACAATAACTTTGCCAATATAACCGCAGGCAGCCGATGCAGGAATTTACCGAAACAGTAAAAACAACCGATGATACAGGCGGGCAAACCATCTCTGTTCCAAAAGAGAAGGCCAGGAAAACCATGTCTGCTCCTCAAGGCGGTTCTTTTGATTCTATCATTATCGGAGGCGGGCCGGCGGGAATTACAGCCGGGATTTATCTGGCCCGCAAGCAGATCAAAACTCTGCTCATAAGCCCCGACCTGGGCGGGCAGGTGAATTGGACATCGGATGTTGAGAACTACCCCGGATATAGTGTCAT
>JBAYHX010000059.1:0-12010 GCA_041665965.1 Candidatus Latescibacterota bacterium | reverse complement strand
TAATCGCTCACCTTGCTGTCGAACATGGCGAATCCGTCATGGTGCTTGCTGGTGATGGTGATGTATTTCATACCCGCGTCCTTGACCATACGGCACCACTCGTCCGGGTCGAACTTGACCGGATTGAATTGAGGAGGGAGCTTTTCGTATTCGCTGACCGGAATTTTGTCCTGGTTCATCACCCATTCGCCCTTGGCCAGAAGGCAGTATACCCCCCAGTGGACGAACATCCCGAATTTCGCGTCCTGGAACCATGTGCGGGCTTCCCGGTTCGCTTGTGTGGGAGTATAGCCGACATCGCCCTGTTCCTCGGCCATAACAGCCGTAACAGCCAGAAAACTCAGGATAATGCCTGCAATCAGCGTGATCCGTTTCATAGCAGCGCCCCTTTCAGATTCGTTTCGTTTAATTGACCCATCCGTATTTGCACTGTAAATAAATCAGTTTATCCCCTGATGGAAAGAGATATTTTGCGCGAATGTAATTTCCCGCAGATACAATAAAACCCGCAGAGTGTTTTCAGCGGGTTTTATCGTGAGTATGTGCGGCTGTTTTATTCCTGACGTTCGCTTGCGGGGATGTTGATGACCATCACCGAGCACTGTCCGAACGTGTCGGAGCTCTTTGTGGGATCGTATTCTACAAACGCTCCGTTCCAGAGCACGAAAAGCCGTTCTCCCTTGTTATCCAGCTTGATGGAGAATGTTCCGCCCGGAGTATAGCCGTACTTGTCATAGTAATAGGGGAACATGAAAGCGAGCACTTTCTTTGTTCCCGTCCGGGTATCGTACTGGATCACCGGGGAGCCGTCGGAATAGCCGTGGCCGTGCGCGCCGGGCAGGTAGTAGAGGTACCGTCCTTTCGGGCTGCGGTCCATGGAGCAGGTATAGGTCTGCGTACCGGCCCAGTTGCGGCCTTTGTCGACAATTTCCTCTTTTGCGGGGTCGAACGAGAACATCTGCCCGCCGGAAGTGGCGCCCCAGAAGAGGCCGTCAGCGCCGATTTTGCGGGTCTGAGCGCGCATGGGCATATACATGCCGGGCGTACTCATGGACGAAGTTGCGGTTTCCGCGGGGACATTGCATGCGAGTTGGAAGAAACGGTTTTTATAGGGGTCATATTTTATGATATGACGGAGAGAATCGGCCTTGGTATCCATGTTCGAGGTATAAACCATTCCGGTTTCTTCATCGATGAGAATAGCACGGTTATTCCATTGCATGCCCGGAGGGAGAAATCCTGCAAATTTCGTGGTCTGCGTGTTGATGTCCCAGGCGAGAAATTCAAAGTGCATTCCTATTCCATACATGATCCCGCGTTTGGTATCCACACGGTGGTAAGGCCAGGAGGCGCGTTTCATCGGAACGCCGTAGTCTATGATGTCTCCGGTGAGCACATCATAGCTCATGACATGTCCGCCGTCATAGCCGGTGGCGTAATCCTCCTCATCCGGCTCGTCATACTTGGCCCAATAGGTACAGTACCAGAGATGTTCCTTGTCCAGCTGTTTGCTTTTGTAAAAATCCAGCCATCCGTGGATTTTTCCCTCTGAGAACTGATCCATTTTCCGGCCCAGCACCTTGTTCACTTCCGGAAGGCAGCGTACCTTTTTGGCCGAGGGGTCGTATTCGACAAGAAGGATATGGGCGTCGTACTTTCCATGATCGCCGATTGCGGAATAGAATTTGCCGGTGCGGGAATCGAAATTCGCCTGACACCAGTTCGACCAGGGGCCGGGTTCATTGCTGATCTTTGATTTGGATTTTACAGGCGACTCCCCGAGCCACAAAGGTTCCACCGGAACCACCGCAAATTCGATTGTCGGGGGCGTTTTTGCGATGATATAATCCTTTCCGGCAAAATTGGCCACACTCTCCATAGGAGTAAGCATTTTGGGGTCGCTGTCCACAACCACTTTGCCGGTATAAAGAAGCCCGGCTTTGTCCAGACGTTCGGCGACTTCCTTTTTTTTCTGTTCCGCCGGACTTGGTGTTACCGGATGCTCGACCGTTTTCATTCCTTTGTGGAGAATCCCATGTTCTCCCACTTTTCCCGCCCCGGACGGATTGTTCTGCGCGCCGGAGCTCCATACGATAAACAGACCGGCAAGGATAACCGGCATCGCAAGGATACTTTTGTGTTTCCAGTGAAACATTTTCACCTCCGCATTTGAAAGTTTTTTAAAAAAAAATGATAAATCTTTTCCGTACTTAATAATCAGATTTTTCATATCGTCAAAGTATATAACTTTCCCATGAGGAGTTCAATATAAAATTGTATGAAAGTGACGGGAGGGGAAAAACTGTTCCGGCAGAATATATTATCAGGAGCGTAAATCGGCGGTGACCGCCATCCATTCCTCACGGTATGAAAGTGATATGACCCGGAAGCATTCCTTATGCAGGTTTTCCAGAAAGGGGATCTCCTGCTCGGAAAGAAGGCCTGAAAAAATTATCTTCCCTCCAGGTTTCAGGAACGAGCGGAGATGATGAAGATTATCGACAAGAACGTTATAAATAAGATTACCGAAAACCATGTCTACCGGTTCCGGTTTCGCCTGTTCAAGGTCGAAAAGCTCTATGGTAACCTTTTCCTGTACACCGTTGATCAGAACATTTTCTTTTGCATTATCTACTGAGAACGGATCGTTGTCAAACCCAAAGACCCGTAAGGCTCCAAGTCTGGCCGCCGCGATGGAGAGCACTCCCGAGCCGCAGCCGGCATCGATCACCGTTTTGCCGTGAAGGGTCATCTTTTCCATAGCTTCGAGGCAGAGATAGGTAGAGCCGTGACTCCCGGATCCGAAAGCCATTTTAGGATCGATTATGATCTCGATACGGTTATGAACGTTGCTGTAATTTACCCAGGAAGGCCGTATTACCAGACTTTTCCCTGCTTCAACAGCTCCCAATCCCTCACGCCAGCGGATTTCCCAATCCTCATCGGGAATGGTTTCGATTTCAGTAATTCGAATTTTATCACTCGCATCATCACCAAATGTTGCAGCCATCAATTGTTTTAAAACATCCACAGGATCAGGGGAAAGGGACTGCGGGCAATATGCCTTAAGCCGAAGTAATCCGGAATCCTCCTGCTCTTCCAAACCGGTAAAACCTGATTCGAAGATAAGGGTGCTGAGCAGATCCCCGCATTCGGGTTCACATGATAGTGAGACTGTTTTCCACATGTCGATCCGGATTATTCTCCATAGTTATACTGTAACACCAATCGGTTTTCCTGACAATATACAAAAAATTTTCAATAAAATCATTTCTATAAGTAAAATTGCTCCCATCTTTATCCCTTTTATTTTTAAAATTGAACGCCATATATTGAATCATTGTATAATACGCATAATGCTAATGAACTTTATCCTTGCATTGCATGATAAAAAATAGTGATATTAAAATTAATTCTCATTTTCATGATATATGTACAAAACTTTGTTATAAAGGGTAACTTCTATGAAAATGAACATATCATTGATTACCGGATTATTAGCGTTTGGATTTTCGGTGATGACTGTAGACCAGCAGGCTTTTTGCCAAAATGACAATGGGTATATAGGATCGAAGACCTGCGGAATGTGTCATCCCGGCGAGAGCAAAGCCTGGGTGAACCATAGCCATGCAAAGATGCTTCGTCAGATTGTGAAAGGCGCCGCTCCCGATAATGCCGCAGTACAACCTCCCGAGGGGAAGTCATGGAACGATCTTTCCTATATAGTCGGGGGCGCTTGCTATTATGCACGTTTTATCGATGCGAAGGGATATGTCATTACCGGGCCGAAAGCACAGTGGTCGATGGTTGGAAAAACACTCACTCCGTTCAAACCCCAGACTCCTTCTGGTTCTATGAAGTATGACTGCATCAAATGCCATGTTACGGGCTTTAAGGAATCGGGAACATACAAAAATGGTGTGCAGAATGCCCTTGAAGGAATACCGGGCGCCTGGTATGAAAACGGTATCTGCTGCGAAACCTGTCATGGCATGGGGAAAGAGCATTTCGCCTTGAAAAACAAGGGGGATGTAAAAAAAGCAATCGGGGATTTGAAAATCAAGATCGACAAGAGCATGGAAGCCTGCGGAGTGTGTCACAAGAGAGTACCGGGAAAAATCTCTGTTGTGGCCAAGGACCTTGTTGAAAGCCGTCAGCAGTACACTGAAATGCAATTAAACCGTAAAGGCAAATCCAAAATGGCCTGTATCTCCTGTCACAGCCCCCATATCTCCGCTTTGACGAAAGATGGCATGGTCACTAATTGTGAATCCTGCCACTCCAAGGTAGAACTGAAAATCCGGTCTATGGCCGGAGCAGGAGTCACATGCCTTGACTGCCATATGCCTTTTGCCGCCCGAGGGGCATACGACAGTATGGTAAAGTCCTATCACCGCGGCGATACCCGCAGCCACATTCTCGGGATCAGCGTCGATCCGGCATATGTCCTGGATGACGGCGCCGGTCATGCCTCTTTGAACGATAAAGGGCTTGCACGCCTGACTGTGGAGATGACCTGCTTCTCATGCCACAAGGCGGGCAAGGCCCCTGATTTATCACGTGCAAAACTGCTTTCCGCAGCAGCACACATGCATAAGTAACAGTTTCTCTTCTGTTCAGAGCAGGGAAGCAGAACATACCTTTGTAAAATTCAAATAATTTTTTGACATTTACTACTATATTAAAAGCCGAAAACCTTGTGAAAAAGAGATTATTTGTGAGTTTTTACATCCGGAGTGTTATGAATTATTAAGGAGATAAGTTGTTACCGTAATGGTTCATAAAAATTATACCTGATTAATTATGGAGTATTCACAATGAAGCGTTATGTGTTTTCGATTGCATTTGCGGCACTGTTTCTCAGTATGTCGCTTGGCTGGTCCGAGGAGGCGCTATTCCTGAAAAATCCTCCTGAAAGCTTTACCTTGAAAGAACCGGTATCATTCTACAACAGGGACAATTTGTACGAATATATCGATGGTCAGGCAGTTTTCTATAACAGCTATGGATTTACCAGGCTTGAACACGGCGTCTATTTGAAAGAAGGCGGAACCTACACAGTGGATGTCTACGAACTGGGGAGCAAGCTTTCCGCTCTCGGCGCATACCGTCAGCAGAGGGAAGAAGATGCGGCCGGCCTGGGATTGGGTGTCGAGGGAGCGATTATTAACTATCTTACTGTGTTCTATAAAGACAAATACTATGTCGAGATCATTCCTCTAACCAGCGGAAACGATGATTTAGAGGCGATGAAACTCCTGGCGGCTTATGTTGAGGGTATGATTTCCGGTTCGAATGACCTGCCGCCCGAACTTGCCTTCTTTCCTTCCGAAGGATTGATTCCCAAATCTGAACGATATGTCGATGAAAGCCTTATCAGCTACTCATTCATGGGCAGGGGGCTCACCGCTCTCTACAGAGAAGATGGGAAAGACAAGGAATTCAAGGTATTTGTCGCCCTAACCCCCGATAAAGGGGCTGCTGCCGAGATTTACAAAGGTTTCATCGCGAAGATGAATCAAACTGATTCGATTCAGATTGGCGACAGGGAAGGTATGAAAGGAGAGCTTCCTTACCGAGGCGCTTCGATGGCTTGTGTTTCGGGACAGTTCGTTTACGGTTGTATGAGTTTCGGCGACGGGAATAAAGCGGCTTCGATTCTTACAGCTATAGGTGAAAAGCTGAAACAGTATCCTTCACAGAAATAGATTCCAACCGTTTTGTATTCGCTCTGGATACAAAGGCTTTATCATCAAGCAAGTAAAATCGTGATCCATGCATTTTTCTCTCCTTACCTTAATAAGGGGGTAGGGGGGATCAAACTGAACGACTGTCATTTCCAAAACTTCGATTTCTTCGAGGTTTTGAATGACTTTTTCTGCATAATTCCCATTATCCATGCCTCAGTAAGAACAGAATGTAACATCCGGCTCTTTTCGTTCGTCCAACAAGATAATAGCACCAGGAATCTCTTCCTCTTATTGACAAATTGCTTGTTAAGACGAAGAATTGTTCAAATATTCTGTTGGGGAGGTAGACAAAGTTCATGATACGATTTCTGCTGATACTGTCAATGCTGCTCTTATCTTTGGGAACAGGCTGCCAGAGGAATAAAGACAACAACAGTCTGCCGGACAAAGCATCTCTCGCTCTGATAAAGACTGGAGGGAAATGGGGCTATATAGATCGAATGGGGAAAATAGTTATTTCTCCCCGGTTCGTGGATGCCTGGTCGTTCAACGATGGGCTTGCGATGGTAAGGGTTGGATCACATCTCGGTTATATAGATAAAACGGGAAAAATGACCATCCCTTCGCGCTTTGGTGAAGCCCGGTCTTTCTTTCAGGGGCTTGCACGGGTAAAGGTGGACGGCCTCTGGGGATATATCGATCAAAGCGGAAACATGGCAATACCGGCCAAATACGATAATGCCGATGATTTTACAGGCGGATTTGCCCGAGTTCAAATAGGGGAATTATGGGGATTCATCGACAGGACGGGGAAACTGGTCATACCTCCGAGCTTCGACAGTGCAAGCGGTTTTTATGAGGGGCTTGCGAGGGTCAAATTTAAGCAGAAAATCGGTTTCATCGACAGCACCGGTAATTTCAAAATTGAACCTATTTTTGACGATGCATATTCGTTTTCAGAGGGGTTGGCCTGTGTTCAGGTCGGGTTCCGCTGGGGATATATCGACAAACATGATGCTCTGGTTGTCGATCCCCTCTTCGAAGAGGCAGATTTTTTTTCCGAGGGGCTTGCGAATGTTCAATTAGGCTCCCGTTGGGGGTATATAGACCGGTCGGGAGCATTTGCAATATTTCCCAGATTCGATATGGCTCAGCCTTTTTCCCAGGGATTTGCTTCGGTAAAGATCGGAGAAGAGTGGTTTTATATCGACAAAAAAGGAAATATCGTCAGCAGCGGATTTGTTGTAGCTGAAACGATGTCCGGTGGAATAGCTCTGGTCAAATCGGGAATGAAATGGGGGTATTTCGATCAAAGCGGAAAAATGTTCATTTCTCCGCAGTTCGACGATGCAGGCTCGTTCAGCTCCGAACTCGCGCCGATAAAAACTGCAAATATCTGGGGTTATATCGATAAAACCGGTTCAATTGTTGTCAAACCACAGTTTGAAAAGGCTTGTTGTTTCTCGGAATGAATTCCTAAAAGAAACTTATTAATGCAACAACTCTAAAAGTTTTTACTCCCGTTCTGAATTTCATTGTATTTTACGTTGGCAATAAAATACTAATGACAACACGTGTCTATATTTGTTAAATTCTGCATCATATACATAGAAAAATCTGCCATAATGGGAAAATTCCAGTCCGGATGAATAACCTTAGAAAAATAAAACCGCTCAGAATTATCAACAGTGCGGCCCCGATTCGAATCTGCGATAACGGTGGATGGACCGATACATGGTTTGCGGAGCATGGAAAAATCTTCAATATTGGAGTGTACCCCTATGCGGAGGTTCAGGTTGAGGTTTATCCTCTGGAAAGCGCAGAGGATCGGATCATCATCAATGCTGAAAATTTCGGTGAACGGTATGCCATGCATCCTGAAACCCCGGGCTGGGATCGTCACCCCCTCCTGGAGGCGGCTGTAAAAAGGATGCATATCCCCGAAAATCTCGCCTTTCAGGTGAGTATATTTTCCGAGGCTCCGGGAGGCGCATCAACCGGTACTTCCGCTTCGGTTACGGTAGCTCTGATCGGCGCGCTTGACCGTCTTACCCCCGGCAGGCTCACTCCGCACGAAGCGGCCTATATGGCTCATTCGGTGGAAGTTGACATGCTTCATCTCCAATGCGGCATCCAGGATCAGCTCTGTTCTGCTTACGGGGGCATAAATTTCATCGAAATGTTTCAGTATCCTTACGCCTCAGTCTCTCAAATTCAAGTCACTAATTCGATCTGGTGGGAACTTGAACGCAGTCTGGCGCTTATCTATCTTGGGAAATCACATAGTTCCTCCAAAGTTCACGAGAATGTTATTCGCGAGTTGGAAAACCTCGGGCCGGAAGCGCCCCGGCTTCAGGACTTGCGTCTGACCGCCGAAAAGTCGCGTGATGCGGTATACGCCGGAGATTTTGAAAGTCTGGGCAGGTCGATGATAGACAATACTGAAGCCCAATCGCAGCTTCATCCTGACCTTATCAGCAATGATGCCTGGAAAGTGATCGGAATCGCCCGCGAGCATGGGGCTTTCGGGTGGAAAGTGAACGGTGCAGGCGGCGAGGGCGGTTCAGTAACTATTCTCAGCAACAGTATTTCTTCTGCCCGACGGTCCATTATCAGGGAAATAGAACAGGAAAATCCTCTCTTTAGAAATATACCCATTTATCTCAGCCGGTATGGACTTCGAACCTGGGAACAGGAATTATAAAGGCGAAATAATTTCCTTCAAAGCAATGAACCACGAACCACACGAAAATAACGAAAGGAAAGATTTATTCTCGGGAAATGAAAAGAATTTTCGTGCCGTTCGTGCTTTTCGTGGTATAATCAAAATTGTACATGGGAATAGGGATTATAGTCTCTGTAAGTGTAACACAAGCCCTCTATCCCCGTTAGCGGATTAAACAAGCAGCAAGACAAGAAATAAACGATTTCTGAAGGTCAGTTTTCGTATTTTTACCTTTATTACGAAAGTCACCCTTCGGGGGATTTAGCCCGGATAATTCATAAAAAATATTCATCACAATCATTGAGTCAGGAATCCCCACTGCCTGTCGGCATCTCCCCTTATTAAGGGGAAAATTATGTACGAGGCTGTCTTTATTCTTCTTTGTTCAACCCCCTTAGCAAGGGGGTCGCCGTGAAAAGGCAGGGGGATTTTATCCTTGAGTTTATGAATAGATCGGATTTAGGAACTGCTTAACAAAATAACAATGTTCAATGCAACGAACCACGAACTACACGAAAATCACGAAAGGAAACGATTTGTTGATGCTTTTCGTGGTTTGCTTCGTACAAATGAGCTGTATGGATTTAAGGATACTGAATCTATTGGGAGATATTCTATGAAGAAAATTCATCCGATTATAGCGGTGATTCTTGCTTTTTCGCTCTTTTTCTGCGCAGCTCAGAACTGCGAAGCCGCTGAGGCCGCTTCTGCTTCGAAATCCTCCTTGGGGCTTGATCAAACTCTGGCGATAGACCCGTCAGTAACCATCGGTAAATTCAAAAACGGCCTGACCTACTACATCCGGACGAATAAAAAACCGGAAAAACGTCTGGAACTTCGTCTTGTCGTAAATGCCGGTTCTGTTCTGGAGGACGACGATCAGCAGGGGCTTGCCCATATGGATGAGCATATGGCATTCGGCGGGACTGCTCATTTCGCAAAACATGAGCTTTCCAATTATCTTGAATCCATCGGTATGCGGTTCGGCCCCGATCTGAATGCTTACACCAGCTTCGATGAAACAGTCTATATGCTTCAGGTGCCAACAGACAGCCTGCATGTTGTGGAAAAAGCTTTCCAGATTCTTGAAGACTGGGCGCACCTTGTCAGTTATGAAAGCGACGCCATCGATAAGGAACGTGGGGTTGTGGTTGAGGAGTGGCGTCTTGGGAGAGGCGCGGATTCAAGGATGCGGGACAAGCAGCTTCCGGTCATTCTGAAAGATTCCCGCTATGCGGAGAGGCTGCCTATCGGTAAGGTGGATATCATCGAACATGCCCCCTATGATGCGCTCAGGAGATTTTATCACGACTGGTACCGGCCCGAGCTTCAGGCTGTGATCGCGGTAGGCGATTTTGACAACAAGAAAATCATGGAACTACTCAACAAGCATTTTGCCTCTCTTCCTGGTAAAAAAGATTCCCGTCCACGGATGATTTTACCGGTGCCTGACCATGGGGAAACCCTTTTTGCTATTGCAACCGATCCGGAAGCTACAAGTTCAAGTGTAAGCCTCTATTACAAACATGAGGTTAAACCCGAAACGACAGTCCGCGATTACCGTCGGACAATGGTCGAAAATATTTACAACGCTATTCTCAACGAGCGCCTCGACGAATTGACCCGGTCGGCGGATCCACCATTCCTGTACGGTTATTCGGACGAGGGGAGGCTCGTTCGGACGAAGGGAGCCTATATTCTCGGCGCAGGTGTCCGTGAAAACGGAATAGAGCGGGGGCTGGAAGCGCTCATGACGGAAGCCGAAAGGGTGCGGAAATTCGGATTCACACAACCGGAGCTTGAGAGACAGAAAGCCGAAATCCTCCGCCGGATGGAGCAGATGTATGTAGAGCGTGATAAAACCGAATCAAGAATGTATGTATCGGAGTACACGGATCATTACCTTGAAAACGAACCAATACCGGGCATCGAGAGAGAGCTTGCCCTGACAAGGAACTATCTCCCGGGGATACAGTTGGATGAAATCAACCGTCTTGCCGCAGAATGGATTACCGACAGCAACAGGGTGATTATGGTGAATGCCCCGGAAAAAGCCGGAGTAACAGTCCCCGGCCGTGATGATTTACTCCGTGTGCTGGAAAAAATAAAATCAGCGCAGATAACTGCCTATGTCGATACTGTTTCGGGCGGTTCACTGGTGTCCAATCCGCCAAAACCTTCGCCCGTGGTGGAAGAGAAAACGATCGGTGAAATCGGTGTAACCGAATGGAAGCTTGCCAACGGCGCACGAATAATTCTCAAACCCACCGATTTCAAAAATGACCAGGTTTTGTTCGGCGCGTACAATTTTGGTGGAACTTCGCTGGCGTCTGACCAGAACTATATACCGGCGGTCACTGCGACTTCGGTAATCGAGGAAAGCGGGCTTGACGGTTTCAGCGCGACCGATCTGACCAAGAAGCTTGCCGGGAAGCTCGTTGAGGTTTCACCGTGGATAGACGATGTTCAGGAAGGATTGTCAGGGAGTTCCTCTCCGGCAGACCTTGAAACAATGTTCCAGCTTATCTATCTGTACTGCACCTCGCCCCGTTCCGACAGCACCGCATTTCTCTCCGTACTATCCAAAATTAAAGGCGCTATCGAGAACCGGAGCGCTCGCCCTGAATCGGCATTCGGGGATACGGTAACCGTTACTATGGCGCAATACCATTTCCGTGAACGGCCTTTTACAATGGAGCTTCTGAAGGAAGCGGACATGAAGAAATCGATGGAATTCTATCGTGATCGTTTTCATGATGCGGGGAATTTCACATTCCTGTTCGTGGGCAGTTTCGATCCTGCAAAAATAAAATCCCTTGTCGAGACCTGGATCGGAGGGCTTCCTTCCAGTCAGAAAGCCGAAACATGGAAGGATGTCGGAATACGGCCGCCGGTGGGAGTAATCTCCAAGTCAGTCTATAAAGGACTGGAATCGAAGAGCAGCACGATTCTTTCATTCACGGGGGCTTTTCAATTCAACCAGAAAAACCGGTATGAGCTCGATTCCCTGGCCGGCTTGCTCCGTATCAAGCTCCGTGAAGCGCTCCGTGAAGCGTTGAGCGGAACCTATGGGGTATCGGTGAGCGCCTCGGCGTCGCAGTTTCCACGGAGCGAATACAAGATTTCTATATCATTCGGAAGCGCCCCGGAAAATGTGGAAAAGCTCGTCTCCGCCATTTTTACCCAGATCGACAGCTTGCAGGCAAAGGGCGCCGCGGAATCCTACCTTGTGAAAGTGAAAGAGATGCAGCTTCGCAAACGTGAGATAGATATGAAGGATAACGGTTTCTGGCTGTCTGTCATGCAAAATTACCTGACGAATGGGGAAAATCCTGCCAGTATCCTGAATTATCAAAAACTTGTGAACGCGCTTTCTTCGGATAAAATCAGGCAGGCGGCAAATACATATTTAAACCGGGGAAACTATGTGAGGGTTGTTCTTTATCCGGAAAAGAAATGAGGTAAAAACTGAGGGCAGTAAAAAGTAATCCGGTTATGCCATGATGACATAACCGGATAGTGTAGTTTGGTCTATTATAAAACAAACACGATTGAGCAGAATATCTCAGATTTTATCTTTTTCGATCCATTCAAG
>JBAYHX010000058.1:0-12165 GCA_041665965.1 Candidatus Latescibacterota bacterium | reverse complement strand
TTTTATATCCGGATCGGGAAGGAATTTCCCGTCTGAAACCATGGTGCCGTTCAACCGCCCCTTGTTGAGAAAATAAATAACCCATTCGGCCTGTTTATACTGCTGGTTATATTTCAGCGTGTAAGCAAAATGACGAACGATCTGATCCTTTTGACCATTGGCCGGCAAGAAATATTCCAACGGCAGCTGACAATATCCGGATGACGCTGTGAATTCTGCCGCAATCATCCATAAAACGATTTTAAGGATTTTCATTCATTGTTCTCCTGCTGATTGAATAACAAATATAGATTTTATTTTACCTTTTGAGTATCCGGCCGCTTCTTTTGTTCCTGATTCCTACAAATTAAACTATTTATTACCGTCTTTTCAATGATAATATTATGAATTTTTTTAACACTTGAGCCTTTTGCAAAAGTATTATTTTGAAGGCAGCCCCTTTTCTGTCCTCCGGACATCCTTCCCCCGGAGGGGGCAGGAACACACTGTGGAGCAACAAGTTCCCTTGCCCACTTTGGGGGAAAGGGATTGAGGGTTAGGGGGCTGAAGTAATAAAACTTATCATTTTTTCGTTTCCAAAACGACTTTTGCAATTAGCTCACTTGATATTTAGAAAAAAGGGCAACTCCTTCCGCTCTCTTTATCCGTACTTCTTTCTCATTTTTTTTAGCGGCTTAATCTTGATTCCTTTTACACACTGTTCAGTGTCCTAAGAAACAGGCCATCTGATCCCCCGCTATAACCGCGGCGATTATATCATGATCCGAAGTAGTACCTTTGTTGAACAAGCAAAAATCAAATCTGACCTGCTTCATCCGTTTAAAAATTATAACGACAATAGAATGCAAATTTCTAAATAACTCAAAAAGAGCAATTTTCTTTTAAAACTCTCCATAAAAGATATTTAAACCCATCATTGTTTTTCTGAACCGTGTTTTGTATAATGAGTTCAACTGATAGAAAATTCCACACCCATCCGGAAGAGGAATTCCCATGTATGCTGTTCGTCACATTCGTGTTCCCGCTCTCATCATATCAGCCCTGTTTCTTCTCTCCACTCCATCCACGGGAGAAAACCTTCCCGTCGGGATTTCAAAACCCGCCCTCGACCTGTCATATTTCCCGAGCCGTCTCCATGCTTTTGTCTGGCGTAACTGGGAGTCAGTGCCTGTAGAACGTATGGCAGAGGTGCTTGATACAACGTCGGAAAACGTTCGCGAAATCGGAAAATCTCTCGGCCTTCCGCCGCAGGGAAAAATTTCCGAAGATTTCCAGTCCAGGGGGTATATCTCCCTTATCCGCCGTAACTGGCATATTCTCCCTTATGACCAGCTTCTCAAACTTCTTGGCTGGGATGATGAAAAACTCGCTTTCACCCTCAGAGAAGATGATTTTCTCTGGGTCAAACTGGGAGGTCTGAAACCCGATTGTCCCACACTCAGTTATGCAAAACCGGACGGTGCAGCAGAGAAACGATGCGCGGAAATTCGGAATATTATAACGCGTCATTTTGGAAAGGAACTTTATCAGCCTGCCGTTCCAAGATTCGAATTCCTGCATGAGCTTGCCGCACCTGACACTACCAGTATAATTTCAGTTCCTGTTCCCGAAAATGCTCCGATACGCTATCTCTATTCATATTTTGCAGTTTATGGCGACCCTCTTCTCCATCCTGAACTGGATCCTTATCCTGACGGTCTCCTCAGCCGCCTCTCACGTCTCGGTGTGAACGGCGTCTGGCTGCACACGGTTCTTCGTCAGCTTGCTCCGGGAGAGTTGTTTCCCGATGAATCTGCGGCAGATGCCGATATCCGGATAACGAATCTCCGTAAACTTGTCGAGCGGGCGGGTCGATACGGCATCCGGGTCTATCTTTACATGAACGAGCCTCGTGCTATGCCGGAATCCTTTTTTAAGGGAAAAGAAAATCTAAAGGGCGGAAAAGAAGGTGACTTCTACGCTCTCTGCACTAGTGTTCCTGAAGTTCGGGAATGGATTACCGGCGGTCTGCGGCACCTGTTCGGAAGCGTACCCGGACTGGGAGGTGTGTTCACCATCTCCGCATCGGAAAATTTCACTACCTGCTGGAGCCACGGCAACAATGCCTCGGGATGTCCGCGTTGCTCGTTGAGACCGATGTCAGACGTAATCGCGGAAGGGAACGCTGCAATCGCACGGGGCGTTCACGAGGGAAATCCCGATGCAAAGGTCATAGCCTGGGACTGGGGATGGCCGGACGATCAGGCGGAAAAGATAATCTCCAAACTGCCCGGTGACGTATTCCTTATGAGCGTAAGTGAATGGAGCCTTCCTATCACCCGCGGCGGCATTTCGAGCACTGTCGGCGAATATTCGATTTCCGCAGGCGCCACAGGTCCCCGTGCGAAAAAGAACTGGGAGACGGCGAAGAAACATAATCTCGGAGTTTTCGCCAAAATGCAGGCAAATACATCATGGGAGCTTTCGGCAGTTCCCTATCTGCCGGTAATGCGCACTATTGCCACACATTTTCGCAGTCTTGCATCTGCCGGGGTGGAAAACTACATGCTCTCCTGGACTGTAGGCGGATACCCGTCTCCAAATTTCGAGATCGTCCGTCGAATTTCAGCCCATCCAACGCCGGATATTGAAACAGTTCTGAGCGATGTCGCCTCATCACGATATGGAAAGAAAGCGGCCCCCGATGCTGTGAGAGCCTGGAATAAATTCAGTGAAGCTTTTGCCGAATACCCGTTCCACGCGCAATTTGTCTATAATGGTCCTATCCAGTACGGGCCGGCAAATCCTCTCTGGCCCGAGCCGACCGGATATGTTTCAACCATGGTCGGATTCCCGTACGACGATATTGACGGATGGCGGGCGGTATATCCGGCGGATGTTCTCGCCGGACAGTTCGAAAAATTGGCAACTCTCTGGGGCGACGGCCTGCGGGATTTTAGAACCGTATTGAAAAAAACCACCGGCGAGGGAAACAGCAACGCCCGCGCAGACCTTGGAATTGCCGAAGCGGCGTGCCTTCACTTCCAGAGTGTGGCCAACCAGGTGAGATTTACAACCGCGCGGAACGAGATGAAAACCGGTTCGCTGAGTCCGGCGGAAAGCGCAGAGTCTATTACCGTTATCCGCCGCGCCGCGGAAGATGAAATCCGAACCGCCCGCCGGCTTTTCACCCTCTGCCGTGAGGACTCGCGTATCGGGTACGAAGCCTCGAACCACTACTATTATTTGCCGCTTGACCTTGTGGAGAAGGTGATCGACTGTGAATACATCCTCACAACGTGGAAACAGGAAAAAACGAAATAAAAATTTTAATCCGGGCATATCATGACCGGTATTTTTTGAGCCGTAATGTTCAACCAGCTTTTCCTCATTACCGGATCACACGGTTTTTCCATTTTAAAAACCTTGAGGATTCAACCGGGGATTTATCAGCCATTCCCGTCCCAAATCCTCCTAAAAATACCTGTGCGAATCCTTTGCTCTCTCTCGGTTTATACCCTGCGGCCACACTAATATCAAGGGGAATAATGTAAAGCAATGTTGTTTTTACCCGCAATGAAGCCCCATAGGATGTACTGGCATTCCTTGACCATGTTTTCTTGTCGAAACCGCCGCTCCAGCCGGCGCCGTGGTCGGCAAAAAGAGAGCCGCTGAGAAGATGGAGATGCGCGAGTGTCAGCCCCAGCCCGCGGTCGGCGTACCAGAGCGGAAAATAGTATTCGAGCGATACGGTAAGCGTATTCGAAAGATCAAATCCCCCCTGAGACTCGTCGCTTTTATAGCCGCGCGGAATAATCCCTGAATTATTATAATGAATTAAACCTTCCTGATTCTGCGCGGCGAAAGTGAGTGCGAATCCCTGATGTTTCAATGGAGATGGTAAATACTGCGAAGCTATGGCGACAGTATTATGCCCGGGAATCTCTCCTGAAAAACGCGAAAAACTCTGTTCATGGTAAACAGCCAGATTCTGCCCTCCGGCGGCTACCATATCACGTGCTGCAGAATCCGGGGTCCGTGAAATCGAGAAATTTCCAAAGATAGATATGGACTGATCATGCTGCGTATCCACCCTGACTTTTTCAAGGCCGCTGAAAAAACGATATCTCATTCCGGCATTGTACGATCCCACGATCTGACTTGGGGCAATGCGGTGTATCACAAACGGCAGCCCGGCTGATAACTCCCCTCCTCGTTCCCTGTACCAGGCATTGTTTCCACCGCCAATCGTATTTTCCTCAAGTGTGGTATCATACACACGGGCATTCAGCGTCGGCCAGAAAGACTGGTTAGTCAGGTTTATATCATATCCGAAACGATTCGAGGAAACGCCATAGAGCACCCGGGCGTTGTAGGAGTTGATTCCAACCGGATCGCCTCCCATAAAAAAGAAACCGTAAGAAGTCCCTTGCTCATCTGCGCTGAGATACGGTGTGTGAATATAGGGTTTATATGCTTCCAGGGGTATTCCGCTTCTTCCCCGGAAAGGAACCTTTTCTTTTGTGAATGACTGGACGTGGTCGAACTTTTCCCCCGGCATCACTGTCGATTCTTTTCCTTCTTCGGGATGAAAGGGAAGAATTCTCACCTCGTTCCTACCCTGCGATAGGTAGAGAAAAGAGAGAATTTTGCTGTCCGGAGAGATTTGAGGCTCCTCAACGCTGTAAGGGACTGCGGTGAGCTGATATAATTTCTGTTCCCCCGGGCGTATTGCATAGATGTTCCAGATTCCGCTGCGGCTGGAGGAGAATACCATCCAGCGGCCATCGGGAGAGAAAGAGGGATCGTTGTAACCGTAACTGTCCGGCGCAAAGAGCGAAGTAATTTCGCCATTTTCGGCGTCTATCAGGGCAATGCCGTTTTTTCCCCCTGCATTGAAAGCGGCAGCGATCGTTTTCCCATCCGGCGACCAGGAGGGATTATCCCAGTATACACCCGGCATTGTCACAAGCGGGCGAAGGTTTTTCCCATCGGCATCGAGGAGGATAAGGTCAATCCACATGCCATTTCTCCGGACAGCGGCGATTCGAGCTCCGTCCGGAGAAACAGCCGGCGAAAAGGTATGGGCTTCATGGGTGATGCGGTGATGTTTTTTTGTCTTTGGATCAAAGGCGACCAGATCGGTTGTATCCAGATTCTGTTCGCCCAGAGGGTGCAGGAACGGCTCGCTTACAATCAGCCTGCCATCAGAAAGCGGGCGCACTCTGCCGAGTATAGAAACCATACCGACAGCTTTCTCGCTTATTATCCCCCTGTTAATGTCTGTTTCCACCAGAGTGATTTTTTTCTCGTATTCCCCGCGTGGCGCTATGATGGTTCCCTGTTTTGTCCAAAAATGTGTTACATAGGTATCGAGCGGTTCCGAAAGAAGGATCGTTCCCTGGGGCAGGTCCGACATTTTTTCGGCGGCCTTGATGCTGTCCACCCTGGCGGTGAAATCAGAAAGAAAGTCACGATAAAATTCCGAGGACGATTTTCCTGTTATATGCCTCAACGCACCGCTGGCAGCGGTAAAAGGATGACGGGCCTGCCAGGCGCTGAGCCGCGCAAAGGCATCCTGGCCGTATTTCCGGTTCAGGTAGTTCACCATATGATATCCGGCAAGATAGACCCTGCCTCCCGGAGGACTGAATGGCGGTTCTGTTCCTGCCGCGGAAAGTCCCCATAGCCCGCGTCCTTCAGTAAATGAGTTTATCATTGCTTTAAACTCCGGGCTTCTCCCCCTCCCTCCATCGGTAAATATCGTTTCGGTATTTGTGGTTATGCCCTCGATCATCCAGCCGGGCGACAGAGCATTGGTGATCGCTGCGCCCTCGCCCAGTACCTTTGTGAGAGCGCCGTACCAGCCGAGGCTTGTGGTAAGATGAACATAGTGAGTATACTCATGGGTAAAAACCAGATCGACAAGGTCTGATGTGGAACTTCCGAATCCCCTTATGGTACTCTGCGGGGTTTCAAAAAGTGAAATACGGTTTGGAAAAGGCGAATAAAATCCGTTGAAGATATCCGTCCCCGGATTGAGGACAATGGATACATGCCGAGGATTTACACCCAGATAGCCGCTTATATTGCGGTATACACTATCGGTCAGAGACAGCACCCGTCCGGCAAAATCTTCATGCCCGGAAGGATAATAGATGGTAAAATTATCCGTTCGAACCGTATGCCATTTCCAGTTGGGATTGTAACGGGCAGAAGCAATGCCTGTGAAAATAAAATACATACCAACAATGAAAACGAATACAAACCGAGATTTTCTCCTCATGAGATGTTCCTTATATAGTACAGCGCCGCGTTTCCTGAATTAAAACAGGCCGCCGTATGAATCGCTTTGATAAAAATATATCGTACACACTGGTTCCAATGCAAGCCCGACGAGAACAGCCGGGGATAATTATTTTCGAAACCTCAGAGGATTTTCACGTAAAAAGCAATTGACACAGATAAAACATTACACTATATTATTTTTTACACCATTATTTACTGCAACCGCCTTTGTCGCCATGAACCCCTTTCGCAGAGCGACGCTGACTATGATAGTTTCCGGAATTTATTCTCCCACCCCTGCCGCCGACCGCTGTCAGCCATTGTTCCTGACGCGAGTCCCGGCCGGATTCCCCTCCCCCGCCGATGATTATATGGAGGGAAATCTTGACCTTAATGCCCATCTTATCAAACATCCCGCGGCCACCTTTTTTGTCCGGGCGGTCGGCGACTCGATGAAGGATACCGGCATCCATACCGGAGATATCCTCATTGTGGACCGTTCCCTGGAGGCTGCGGACGGCACAATAGTTATAGCAGCGATCAACGGGGAACTTACCATAAAACGCATCAGTAAAAACGGCGGCGCATTGTTTCTTGTATCCGGCAATGTTGAATTCGCGCCCATACCGATTCGTGAAGGCATGGATTTCGCGGTCTGGGGAGTGGTCACCAGTGTGATCCATGAGTTTTGAAAGATGATTGTCCGGACCGGTAATGCGTGTGATTACAATTATTACATATTGTTTTTTAAGGTATTTATAATGATTCTATCATTCTAATCAGTGGTTCAGACAACGGATTTGTTATTACTATGTATGCTCTTATCGACTGCAACAACTTCTATGCCTCCTGTGAGCGGATATTCAACCCTCATCTGGAAAGGAAGCCGATAGTCGTGCTTTCCAACAACGACGGCTGCGTGGTGGCCCGCTCGAACGAAGCCAAAGCGCTGGGAATACCCGCCGGGATAGCAGCGTTCAAAATCCGCCACCTCATCGAGAGCGGGGAGGTTTATGCCTATTCCTCGAACTATTCGCTCTACGGCGATATTTCCCGACGGGTCATGGAAACGATAACCCGTTTTTCGCCGGAAATCGAGGTGTACTCCATCGACGAGGCATTCCTTAAACTGTCCGGATTCGAGCATCTCGACCTTACCGAGTATGGCCGTGCCATGCGCGCCACTGTGAAAAAATGGGTCGGTATGCCTATTTCGGTCGGCATCGGGGAAACAAAAACCATCGCCAAAATCGCGCAGCGCATCGCAAAAAAATCGACAAAGGCCAATGGGGTGCTGAATCTGGCCGGCTCGCCGTACCTGGAATACGCACTTGCTCTCACCGGAGTGGGAGATATCTGGGGAGTGGGAAGAAGCTATGCCGGTTTTTTAAAGAAAAACGGAGTGGAGACCGCACTGGATCTCCGGAACGCGGAAACCGGCTGGGTGAAAAAGCACATGGGGATTGTCGGGGTACGGATTGTAGAAGAGCTTCGCGGAGTCTCCTGCCTCACTCTGGAGACATGCCCGTCGCCAAAGAAGGGGATCACTGTGTCACGGTCGTTTGGGAAACTGGTGGATTCATTCGACGGTATGCAGGAGGCTGTGGCGACCTATGCCACCCGCGCCGGTGAAAAACTGCGCCGTGAGCGTCTTGCCGCAGGGGCATTGATGATATTTGTCATGACCAACCGCTTCCGGGATGAGCCGCAGTACTCCAATTCCACCGCGCTGGAGCTTCCGGTTCCAACTGCCTGCACCCCGGAGCTTATCCAGTACGCCCTCATCTGCCTCGACCGCATATACCGTAAAGGATACCGGTTTTACAAGGCGGGGATTATCCTCGATTCGCTGGTTCCCTGGGGCCGGATTCAGACCGACCTTTTCGACACCCGCAACCGCGACCGTGACAAACGCCTCATGTCCGCGCTCGACGAAGTAAACGCCCGTCACGGCGCCGGCGCTCTCACCTTTGCGGTTACCGGGATTCAGCGGCCATGGAAAACAAAGTTCAACCACCGCTCGCCCCGCTGCACAACACGGTGGGAAGAACTGGCGGAAGTGAAAGTGTAAGTATCAAGTATATTTTATAAACATTTATTGTACCAATTACTTATGTGAGTATTCTCTTGACAATAATAATCATTTTTTGTAATCTCTATGTATCTCCGGTCACAACCGGGGGTACGCACTTAACAGGCGAGCGTGAGAGAGCCTCCGGCAAAGGGAACTCTCTCTTTTTATTATGCAGAAAAATAATTTTGCACAATTATAGATGTTTTTACCATTGTTATTCGCTATTGATTTTCATGTATCGTTTGTTTGGCTTCTATTGTTTTCGCACAGATAATTCTTGACAAACTATTGTTTGCTCAATATTTTTATGCAGAAGATATTCCTGCCGTGATTTCAAGGGATGCATGGTTTTTATTTACTTGCAGGATAAAGAATAATGATCCATATGGGAATTATCATCTGAGGATTGTTTCTACACATAAAAAAAGGAAATACGATGGAGCTTAAAGACAGACTTGAATATCTGATGAATCGTCGTGAAATCGCAAATGCGGCAGAACTTTCACGTCTTACAGGACTTACACAGGTAGCCATCCGCAACTACATGCGCGGGATAAAAGTACCCAACGCGCAGGCGCTTATCAAGCTCACACGGGCGCTTTCAACCACTGCCGATTATCTTTTGACAGGAAGCCCCAAACGCCCCGATCGAATTCCGCTTCTTTCCAAAATTCCGGGAGGGGATCCGGTAGCCTGGTCGGACGGCGAATATCCGGCGGGTTTCGGGGAAGAATTCCTCGACCGAGGCGAAGTTTCCGACCCGAATGCTTTTGCGCTCATTGTGGATGGCAACAGTATGAGTCCCAAGATCAATTCAGGCGATATTGTCATTATCTCGCCCAATACCCCTGTAACAAATCGTTCGATTGCGGCGGTGGCAATTAATCATGAAGAAAGAACGCTGAAAACAGTTGTCTTTCTCCCAAACGGGAAAATTCTTCTCCAGCCGGAAAATGAAAAATACCCCCCTATCGTTCTGGATGAAAAACAGGTTGCCTTCATCGGCCGGGTAATAGAACGCCGTCAGAGATTGTAGTTCTGCCACATTTACAGAAATATAATATTATTGTATAATATCTACTTGTTCCCCTTATTATTAGCGAATTTACTTAATAATATGCTTAAGGTATTACATTTACAATTTGCGTCGCATTTCATCAGTCACGGTATTCATAGCGTTCGTTACATAAATGATAGACAGGTTCTTCCTGACCGTTATAATTCCTGCGAAGATAAGGTGTAAGCAGCTCGGTACGGTCAAAATCATCCAATTTCGCAGAAACAGCCTTCCCGTTTTCCCATTGGAACAGAGGGATTTTCCGTGGATCGAGGAATTTCGACATCTTTCGTTCACGGGCAAGATGGAAAAGGCCGAAGTTTCCGGGCTCATGTCCCCCGAGCCAGTGACCGATTATGTCAACGTGGAATGGATTTTTGCCGAAAAATATGATATTCGTCATAAAATCATGCGTCCTTCCGCTGTATTCAACTCCATCTTTATAAGGCGGATGAGGTCCGTCGAAATGGCTCCCGTCACGGCCGTAAATACCCTCGACGATGCACAGCCCCATCCTGGTGGCTGATACATTGTCAAGAGTCCTTGTCACCCAGGTCTCCATTCCCAACCCACATCGGTAATCGGTACCCGGTTTATCCCATCTCGGAATTCCGTCAGCCAGATGACGGCGGAAGTTTGACTCTACAACTTTCATATACTTCTGATTGATGTTTTTTGCTTTACAATCTCTGAGGGGCCCCTGAAATCCCCCGCAGAATGCCTGATAGGGATAGGCTATCATTCCCTGAACGTTCTTGCTGCACAGAGTCAGCCCCATGGCATGCGATTTAAATTTTGCGATATTAAGGAGGAAAGTATCAGGGGCGTTGAAAGGCCAAAGGTAGGGAATCCTGCGGTGGATAATACCCTTGTGGACATCTACCCACTGGATGCGTTCCGGACTTGTCTCGGGAGCTGTAACTCTTCCTGCTATATCTGCTCCTACCCTGCGAACCATATCGAGATATCCGGATTCCTCAAAAGTTTTATCGTCGTTGCTTGTATCCCGGATGTAAAATTGATTTCCTTTCAGGCCGAGATTTTTCATCTCCTCAATGACTCCTTCAAGGAACGAGGGGTCAACGTGGGCTCCCATCAGATAATCAGGCGGGTAAGGACTTTCCGCTTTACCAAGGATACTATTGGGTTTAACGGCAATTTTAGTTGTCAATGATATACCCGGTTTATCTGATAATACAAAAACAGAGCGGGCAAATTCACGGCCGGTTTGTAATTTTGCATCCGAATTCATTTTATCATCAACATGGGTTTTCATAATGAAAACGGCATCCGGATTTTTTTCTATTTCCGGATGTACCGAAAAGTATTGCGGAAGCACTCCCGATTGTGCGCTGTAAACTTTCCCCTCTCGTAGAATATTGATACCGCCGGTGATTGCCGCTATTTTTAAAAAATCTCTTCTGTTTGGCATTACACTACCTTTCCTGTATTGATGTATCCAGTATAATAAGTAACTGATCCTCTATCGTATAGTATACTGATAGTAAAATTGAGCGTTTTGTTGTTTGTTTACGGGTGTTTGGAAGCGATTGGATTTATACCCGTTTTCTTAAATTGGAAATATACTACCCCTCAGCAAACTGTGTGGCAGTTTTTGATTGAAAACTGATTTCAAAATCCTTCACACTCTCAATAATACTCCGTTTAATAACCCCGCTGGTCGAAATTTGGTTTCATAACGTTAATGTATTCTCTTCCACCAACCTGGCAGACACCCTTAAAGAAGTACGGAACGGAGCCCCGTCGAATCATCTCATCTGTCCACTGGGCGCAAATCATCTGCTGAATAACGTTTCCCACTACACCCGAAGTCGGGCAGATGCTTTCTTTCCGCCCTTTGATAGTAATCACTCCGCCGGATTCGGGAGAGAAATTATCAAAACCGGCATCGGCAACATCGATCAGACGTCCGGGTGAAAGGAATCCGTCAAGGGAACTCGGGCCGATCCCAATCACAAAAGCTCCTTCCACCTGTTTTTCCAATGCAAGTTTGATCTCATCCGGATACGAGGGCGATATCGCGGCGATGAGCATCACATTCTTTTCTTTCGCCGCATCCCAGTTACCGAGATTTATGATCATCGGGCCGCATTCCACATAATGGAGGTCGCTGGAAATACCGGGATGTTCAAGACTTTTGACAAACCATGTCCCACCTGCCCTTATTCTACGCGCCATTGTCACAGCAGTTTCACGTATGCGCGGCATGTGTTCTTTGACACGACCGATTCTCTCTGTCACTGTTCTTATATATTCAGCGCTTTTATCTATTTCCTTCGGGCTTTTTTCCGCAAGCTTGTTCGCAATTTCGGCATTCAGCATCCAGTAAAGCGTGGCAAGTCCTGTATTCGTCGAGGGGCAGAGAGTGATTTCAGGTATTTCGGGAGCATGAACAAGCCCCTGGTAATACGGAACATGACTGTGAAGAATCTCATTCGAAACATCTTTGAGCATAAGATTATCTTCGTTGGGCACCGTGAAACCCTGAGGGCGAAATTCGTTGTTGACATAATTTACGGTCACACTTACTGTATAAACCCCACGGTCGCGTGCAGCCTTTACAGCTTTACTGCATGTATTTGTAAATACCATATCGCCTTTTTTAAGGCTTTCAAAATCCTTATGGTCTTTCATTATTTTCGGGTTGCCGCGAACTTTTTCGCTCACCTCGAAACCAACCATATGACCGGCATTCATGGAATTCCATACTGTTCCCCCGTTTTTGATAACACTCGCGGCGCGGGAA
>JBAYHX010000057.1:0-12181 GCA_041665965.1 Candidatus Latescibacterota bacterium | reverse complement strand
TCTTCCTGATCTTTGTGTGCATGGGGTATGGCTTTTCGAGAAATCTGTTCTCCCCCAAGACCGCTTTTTATGTCGCCGGGGTATGCTTCATTGCCGATCAGCTGCTCATGTCGGTGAACATGGCCCGCGCGACCTATCTGAAAAAGATCGCCCGTCACCCCTCGCATATCACCCCGACCCTGACCATGGCGATAACGCTGGATCACATTTTTTCCATTTCGATTGCGCTCATGGGAGGTCTGATCTGGGCAAAATGGGGGTATCAGACAGTCTTCTTGTGTGGTGCGGGCATCGCGGTGCTCAATCTTGTTTCGGCTGCGTTTATCAAAATCCCGGAAAGCAGAAAAGCTAACGAAACTGCTGAACCGGTCATATGAACCGTAAAACAAAAAACTTGTCTTTTCCCCCGAATCATATTTTCTTTTCCTTTTAATTATGAATCGTAACTTTTCGCTCTGTCATTTTTTAAGGGGAGTATATGTCCGCACCTGAAAAAAATAGTGTTACCGAACGTCTCGACGCCCTCTATGAGTTCGACCGTGAACCGGTCACTCAGGACAAGCTCCAGGGTGCGGGAAGCTTTATCGGAATGTATGCGGGAGAGCATGTTGCCGGTACTGAATTTGTCATCGGGCCTTTGTTTGTCGCCCACGGGGTGGCCGCAATCGATCTGTTTCTGGGATTGCTTGTGGGGAATATTCTCGCCGTTTTGAGCTGGGCATTCCTGTGCGCGCCAATCGCGGTCAGGACAAGGCTCACTCTCTACTGGCTTTTGCGCAAGATAACCGGGCCGTATCTGACATTCGTCTACAGTATCGTGAACGCTCTCATGTTCTGCTTCCTTGCAGGAGCGATGATATCGGTCTCGGCTACTGCGATAGGGCTGCCGTTTCATATGCCCATGCCGCAGCTCACCGACCTCTATCCGACCAGTGTAAGCTGGGTGGTGATCGTTCTTGTCATCGGGGCACTTTTCACCTCCCTTGCCATTCTCGGATTCGAAAAACTTGCCCATTTCGCAGCAGTGTGCTCGCCCTGGATGTTCCTCGTGTTTGTCGCGGCGGCGGTAGCGGTTCTTCCGACTCTCGGCTGCAATTCCTTCGGCGATTTCTGGCGGGTGGCGAATGAGAAAATCTGGACTGGAGTGCCTCTGGCCGGGCAGTCGAAATTCACCTTCTGGCATGTTATGTTCTTCGCATGGTTCTGCAATATGGCGATGCACATCGGGATGTCCGATTTATCCGTCCTCCGATACGCGAAAAAATGGCAATATGGTTTCGCGAGCGCATTCGGAATGTTCCTCGGCCACTACACCGCCTGGATCGCTTCGGGAATCCTCTGCGCCGCGGCGCTCGGCTCGGTGGCTCCCGGCCCAATAGCTTATTTGGGCGCCGGTGTTGCCGGAGTAGTGTGCGTGGTGCTTGCCGGCTGGACAACGGCAAACCCGACCCTGTATCGCGCCGGTCTCGCCCTTCAGGTGGCAACTCCCAACTGGAAACGCTGGAAAGTCACTCTCGCCGCCGGAATGGTTACCACCACAGCAGCCCTTTTCCCGGCGCTGGTTATGCGGCTGCTCGATTTCGTGGCGCTCTACGGCCTTCTCCTTATGCCCATGGGTGCGGTCATTTTCGCGGACTACTGGATTTTACCGAAACTGGGATTGAAACGGAACTATGCAGAGTTGGCCGGCCTTCTTTTCAGCTGGCCTGCTGCTGCGGCATGGGGAATTTCACTCCTTGTCGTCTTCATGCTGCCCATTGAGATATTCTTCAAAGGGCTGCCGGGATGGTTCATCTCAGTGTTCCTTTACACCGTACTAAGTTTGTTAATCCAAAAGAAAAGTTCAGTCATTCCGGCATCGGAGGCATAATATGAAAAAGATTCTGATTTTACTTTCTTTCCTGGCGCTGTGTTTGACTATCATTCCGGCTTTTTTTGTGTTTTATGGCGCTGCAAGCTGGAATACCCATTCCACCATAATGTTTGCCGGTATGGTGATATGGTTCGCAACCGCGCCTTTCTGGCTGGGGAAAAAGAAAAACGGGTAAATAAAATATTTTTATTGAAATGCAGCCATCTGAATTCCCCCTAAGGGGGCTTCCATTATTTATAATGACTTAATTAGCGGCGAGTTGTGCCTATATGTGCTAAAATCGATTTCATCGTTCCTGTGAAAAGGAATTCCGTTTATGTCCCCGAAAACTATCATCGTCCCGGTAACGGGCGCTTCCAATATTAAACTCGAAGTCTTTGATTTTGAAAAACTCGAGTGCTTCTATTCTCTGAGTACATCTACACCGTCCCGTCATATAAATAATCTCGAATATAATGCTCCCGGAGAGGAGTTCGCCTGGTTTGACAACACTATTCGTGCTCTTCCGGAGCATTTGAAAAGTTGTAATGTTATCGCTCCGGTGGCAAAGGGAGCATCCGGCGGGCTTGTAGGGCATGATAACACTCTGATCGAAGAACCGGGCGAGGATGTAACATTATCGTACGCCCAACGATTCCCCGAGGCTGTCGAGGACCGATTCCGTAAATTGGCCGGAAACAGCGCCGAATTCTTTCTTGAAACCGGTTCCATTCGCGATTTCCCCGGGAGCCTGACCCTTGTAAAACGCTTTATTTTCGAGGAAATGGAGCGCCCTGAACTTCTGAAAAAAACCGCAGGATTCGGCACTTACGGCGCTTTGATGTCCGGCCATTTTCTGGGGGGAAACTACCTGTCTGCTATAAAAAAAGCAGGCAACGAAAATAGTTACTGGATGTGTCATTCCGGGGCAAGGAACATCCATGAGAGCACCGGAGCCCCAAGCCGCATTGCTGCCAGGCTGTCGTCATTCTCCCGTCTAATCCCCCGTCAGACGTCAGTAGTATACAAACCTCTTGGTTTCATGCCTCCCGATAAGGCATCTCTTTTGGGTTTATCCGGTTTTGCCGCGGTCATTCCCGGCGGGCATGACACCTGTCTTTCCCACATACCTGTCCTCTCCACCTTCTACCAGGCTTTCCCCGAGGGCGCAGGGAATTCCGTCATACAGGTGGAAGCCGGAACCTGGACTCTGGTCGCAAAAATCGGGGGAAATGCGGAACTTCCACCCGACGGCTGGCGTCATGATATCATAGTGCAGGGAACGGTGGATGGAGAACCGGTGATTACCGCACGGTACGGCGGCGGGAATGATTTCCGGTACATGAAAGAACGTGCCGAAGCGAAGGGAACCGGATTCACCGAAGGCGCGGACGACGGTCTGCTTGCCAAAATGGCAGAGGCGGCCGATTGCTTTGTCCTGCCGAACATCAGCCCGCTCAATTACGGAACCGGCCCCTTCCCTGATGTGAAGGGAAAAATGATCAACAGCGAATTCATGTTCCGGGTTCGCGGCGCGGCGTACATGGCAACCACGCTGACTACTGCTCTTGCCGCATCGATCCAGGTCAAGGCGATATCCAGCGACCCGGAAATTCCAATAGTTATAACAGCCGGCGGCGGGAAAGATCCCTTTTACGGAAAGCTTCTGGCTACTTTTACCGGGCAGAGGGTTTACGCCCTGGTGGACAGGAACGGGAATCCGGTTACCGAAACCACTTCGCTTGGCGCCGCGATTGCCGGGAAAGCGGCTATTTTGGGAATTCATCCCTACCATGTGGACACATCCGGCCTTGAACTCAGTTACCGGGAAATCGAGCCCTATGTGGGAGATATGAAACGCAGACTGGCATTATACAGTGAAAGATGGACTAATTCACTTGCAGAATAAAGCGTATTTTTCCGCGTCAGCATTGAGAAATAATGAACGCCCCGCAGCAGAGCTGCGAGGAATTCTTTGATTAAATATAACCTTATTGCATGTTCAAGAAAACGAAAGGAACAATCATGTCGAATACTCTTGGTGCTCAGATCGATAAAGGTCTCGATTATCTGAAAGCCTCGTTCGGGGAAGCGCAGGTTGAGTGGGCAATCGACTCTACCGGTAAGTTCGCGGTCGAAGTACCCGGCTGGCAGGTATGGAACGGTTTCGGAGGCGGCGGAAGATTCGACGCAGGCGGAAGCGGCGGTGTTGCCCGTACTACTCTCGAAATCGCAGAGGATGTCGGTGTCATTCATGCGCTGACCCGTTCGACGCCGCAGATCAGTCAGCATATTCTCTGGTTCCTCTCCCGTGACGGGCACGAAGGAGATTTCGAAACCGCTGTCCGGGTGAAGAAAGAACTGGAAGCAAACGGAGTTTCCATGGGTTCCATCAATCCCACCTATTTTCTTGCCGGGTCGGAGGATGGCAGTTTTACCGCGCAGAATCCCGCAGTTCGAAAGAGATATGTCGATCAGACCGTTTTGAGCGCAAAAATCGCCGCCGAACTGGGCAACGGCATCGTTGCCATCTGGTTTCCGGACGGAACGAATTATCCCGGCCAGCGCCATCTGCAGGATAAAATCTCGCTGATGAAAGAAAGTATTCTGGAATTCTGGAGCCTGGTATCCCCCGCTATCCGGAAAAAACTGGACAGGATTCTTTTCGAGTACAAGGTATTCGAGCCCGGCACCTACAGCACAACCATACCCGACTGGGGAACTGCCTGCGAACTCGCCCGTCTTGTCGGCGATCAGGGCGGCGTTCAGGTGGACATGGGACATCACTCGCTCGGTGTCAATATCGAGCAGATTGTTGGGACGATGATCGTTTTCGGGATACGGGGCGGATTCCATTTCAATACGCGCTATGCCGCCGACGATGATCATTCGGTGCAGGCCGATTACCCGCTGGCCTGTATTTTCAACGAACTTTTCAAAGGTGATGCGGTTTTCAATGCCGACCCCGCGAAAAACTGGTGCTTCGCCCTTGACCAGATGGCGCGTACCGAAAAGCGGATTCCTTCGGTGCTGAAATCGGTGGATGCGCTCAAGCGGTCGGTTGCGAAAGCGGCTCTGGTGGATTATTCTACTCTGGAGTCTCAGCAGCGCAGATGCGATCTCATCGATTCCAATATCGAATTCGAAAAAGCGCTCCTCCATGCGGATACAGCGCCAATAGTCATGGAATCTTACCGCAGAAAAGGCCTTCACCCGATACCCATGGCCGCATATTACGAAAGCGGATACCAGGAAAAAATCGAACGCGAAAGAGCGTGAAGAAAAATCTGAAAGCTTAAAACAGATGCTCCTTCAAAAAGTATTTTTACTGTAAATGCTTAAAACCTCACCCGGCCTTCGGCCGCCCTCTCCTGATTAGGAGAGGGTAATGATATGAACCACCGTGAGATACCCCCTCTCATGAATAGGAGAGGGGGCCAGGGGGTGAGGTTAAAAAACAAGAAATAATGAAAAATATTTTTACCGTATCATGACTATTCACCAAAATAATTTTCTGAACGGCTGATACATTCTTTTCATACGTTTTGCGAGAGGAGAAAAATACTACATGAAACATACCGAAACCATGACATCGCGGGAGAGGATGAAGTCTGCGCTCAATCATAAAAATCCTGACAGGATACCCATCGACATGGGCGGATTCCAGACCGGCATCCACAAACGGGCTTACGAGGATCTTTTGAAATATCTCGGAATTGAAGATACGGTTGCCATTCTCGATCCGGTTCAGCAGCTTGCAAAACCGTGCGAACAGATTCTCGAAAGGTTCAGGATAGACACCCGGTATATAGGCGCCCACGGACCTGACAGCTTCCACGGCGGCATCGAGCAGAATCACCGTAACGGAAAGCTCTGGCACGACCTCCGTGACGAGTTTGGTGTGGTCTGGTCCATGCCGGATGAACAAAAGCTCTATATGGATATTTCCCATCACCCACTCGCCGGGGCGACGCTGAAAGATGTCGAGAAATACCCGTTCCCGAACGGCGGCGATCCAACCCGTTTCACCGGGGTGCGCGATCAGGCGCTCGCACTGCGCTCGCATTCACAGAAAGCTCTCTGTACGGCGATTGGCGGTGTGGTGTATGAAATCTGCTGGTATATGCGCGGTCTCGAGCAGTGGTTTGTCGATACCATCGAGAATCCGTCATTCTGCGAAGCGGCGCTGGACGGAACCCTTCAATACTGGCTCGATTTTTATACGGGATTTCTCGGCGAGATCGGAGATATTGTGGATGTAGTCATGGTCGGCGACGACCTGGCAGGACAGGCAGGCCCGCTCTTCTCGCCGAAGTTCTACCGCTCGGTTGTCAAACCTCGTCAGAAAAAACTCGTCCGTCACATCAAATCGCTGACATCGGCCAAAGTATGGTACCACACCTGCGGTTCCTGTTACGAATATATTCCCGATCTTATCGACAACGGAGTGGACATAATCAATCCGGTGCAGATCGGATTGCCGAACATGGATCCGACACAGTTGAAAAAGGAATTCGGAAACCGGATCGTCTTCTGGGGTGGGAGCATCGATTCTCAGCATATTCTGCCTTTTGCAAGTCCCGATAAGATACGAGAAGAGGTACGAAAAAACATCGATACATTCAAAGCCGGCGGCGGATACGTTTTCAACAGCGTGCATAATATCCAGTATGGAATTCCACCGGAGAATATTGTGGCGCTCTATGATGCGGCCTATGAATTTGGATTTTACGAGTAAAAAAATTAGACAGGATTTACAGGATTTAATTAAATCTTGTAACATCATGTCAATCATGTCAAAAAATAGTATCTCAGGGAGAAAACGTATGAAACGTGCTGCATTCATCATGAAACTGAAACCGGGGTTCGAAAAGGAGTACAAGCGCCGTCATGACGAAATCTGGCCGGAACTTTCCGAAATCCTGAAAAAAGCCGGAATTTCGGATTACTCCATATTCCTCGATGAAGAAACCCTGACTCTCTTTGCTGTGCAGAAACTCTCGGACAACAATTCATCCGACGACCTGCCGGGTTTACCGGTAATGAAACGGTGGTGGAATTACATGTCCGATATCATGGAGACCAATTCCGATAATTCCCCGGTATGTATTCCGATAAAAGAAGTATTTCACATGGACTGAACAAGGAGTATGAACGTGACCGACCCTTCGGCGGCTCTCCGCTATATCGATGACGACGAACTGATACAGGTGACCCACGATCTTGTCGCCATTCCATCCCTGACCCATCACGAAGGGAGAGGAATGGTAGATTATTATGAACGCTGGTTCAAGGACATCGGCATTCCCGTTCGTGTTTACCCCTATGATGGTGAACGGGCAAACTTCTTTGCCGACTATGGGGCTGTGACCGGAGGGGGTCGTTTTCTTTTCAACGGCCATCAGGATGTCAAACCGGTCGAGGGGATGACTGTCGAGCCATTCAAAGGGGTCATCAAAGACGGCAGGATGTACGGCCGGGGAACCTGCGACATGAAAAGCGGGCTGGCGGCGGTGTTATGCGCGTATAAAGCGATTGTCCGCGCAGGAATAAAGCCTCGGGGAGGCATATCTTTTTTCAGCGACATCGAGGAGGAATGGGGCGGAGCGGGAGGATACTACTGGGCGAGGGATAACGGTCTTCTGGCCGGATACGAGGGAATGATATCGGCGGAAGGCACCGGGCTGGAAGTCCAGATCGGCAATCGGGGATGCTATGCAACCTGTTACGAGTTCAGAGGCCGTTCGGCGCATTCCGGTCTCGCGCACAAGGGAGTAAATGCTATCATCCATGCCGCACGGTTTATCACCGAATTTATCGACCTTCCCTACCTTAAAATATCCAATCCCATATTTGGAAATTCAACATGCAATTTCGAAAAAATCGATGGCGGCCTCTATCTTGCGGCTGTTCCCGACCGGTGCATCGTCTGCCTCGACTCGCGTCTGATCCCTGAAACGCCTCCTGAACTGGTTCGGGGACAGATCGATGAACTTATCGAACGCATGAGGAAAGAATATGGCATGGATATCCGTGAGGTCGACGAGCCGAAAGGATGGCGTGACAAATCGGGGAAGATGAAAGCGGAATTCATCGCTGAAAACCATCCTCTCACCCTTCGGGTTTCGGAAGCCTTTCGTCAGGCAACAGGAAAAAAGGCTGTCATAGGGGGCTGCCCGGGAGTCGCTTTTTCCATGGTAATGATAGAGATGGAAATTCCCGCTGTTCTCTGCGGCCCGGGGAATGCCGAACAGGCACATACTGCCGACGAGTGGGTGGAAGTTGATCAGATACTTAAAGCCGCCCGAATCTACACTCTGCTAATGGCAGGGATGTAAACGGCAGGCAATAAAGCAGGCTGAAAGGGCGGTCTCTGATCCGCCCTTTTTGCTTTTAGAACATTTAAAATTAACCACGAACCACACGAAAGTCACGAAAGGGAACTGATCATAAGAAACGAGAAAATAATTTCGTGTATTTCGTGCTTTTCGTGGTTTAATTTAGTCCGCTGATACGCTGATTTCACATATGCCAAAATGGCAGTCCATCGCATAGCAAAAAAGGAAATGCCGCTTAATCCCGTTTTAACCGACTTCATTATGCACGATGAAGTGAAAAAACCGTAATCTCAGATGGCGCTCCTATCCGCAGCGGAGGACCCCAGTATCCTGTACCCCGGCTTACATGGATGAAAGTATTGCCGTGAAGGTGCAGGCCGGAAATATAGGGTTCATGTAAACCGACAAGATATTTATAGGGAAAATACTGGCCGCCGTGGGTATGGCCGGTAATCTGAAGGTCGAAACCTGCTTTTGCCGAGGCAAAGATACTGCCGGGCTGGTGGGCAAGGATAATTTTTACATCGCCGGGAGAATCGCCGGCCAAAGCCGCTTCCGGGCTGGATGTCCATTTTTTGTTGAAATTGCCTGCGCTGTAATCGGTAACTCCCGCAATCAGGATACGTCCGTTTCCGCGCTCGATAACACGGTGTTCGTTGGAAAGAACGGTGAATCCGAGCCGTTTCATTTCCGTTATCCAGGCTTCGGGGCCTGCGTAGTATTCATGATTACCTGTAACGAAGTACTTTCCGAATGGAGCGGAAAGCCCGCCAAGAGGCGCCGCATCCTTTCCCGTCTCCTGCACTGAACCGTCGGCAACGTCTCCGGTAAACGCAATCACATCGGGTTTGAGGGTTTGCACCTGATTGACGACACGCTGAACGAAGCCGCTCTTGACGGTAGGGCCTATATGCAAATCGGTTATCTGAACAATCCGGAATCCTTCAAGGTCGGAGGGAAGATTTTTCACGGGGACAGCGACCTGGACAATACGGGGAGAGCGCCGTGCTCCGTAAAATCCATAGAGGCATAAAACGAAGGTAAGAGAGAGAATGATAACATTCGTAATATTTATCAGGAAATGACGGTGTTCGGGGCTGAATATGCTGCCAGCGGTCAGTGTTTTGATGAAAGGAAAGATATGCTCCACAGGCATGGCTATTATAAGGAATATATCCCTTGCCACCAGGAAAAAGAAGATCAGACTGAAAAACCCCAGGCCCAAATAGGCCACCCAGGCGAATGCATCGCTCCAGAAAGGCTTGAAGCCTGTAAACCGGAATATAATGGAAGCAGGAGGCATGAGCAAAAAAACCGCAAGCACGCCCCAAAGGATCAGTTCGGTGGTTGTACCGAATTGAGCGGGAACGATAATCCGTAATCCGACATATCCATAGACACAGGAAAGAACAATAAGCCCTACAGTAATAAAAATCATACGGAATCCGAATGGAGTGAAAAAATAAATCGCTTATCTAGTTGACTCAGCAAACCTACTCAAATCCCCTTTCCCTCGATCCCTTTCCCCTATAAATGGGCGCAAGGTAAGTTGAGGCGCCACATGCTGTTCCTGCCCTCCGCAAGGGGGGAAGGTGGCCTGAAAGGCCAGAAGGGGGTTATCTTTACTGAATATAAACACACGTAGCGGAGTCATCTCGATAAGCGAAAAGAATAAAAAGTATAGGAAAACCGATTGTTAATTTTAAATATACAAAATCACAATGTGAAAATCCCGTATAAAATGGAGCCTTTTGCAAAAGTCGATATTTTAAGCAGCCCCCTTTCTATCCTTCGGACACCTTCCCCCGGAAGGGGCAGGAAACACCCGGAATATCAAAACTCCCCTTGTCCCAGCGGGGAAAAATGGATTTAGTTCATATGGATTTAGTTCATATTGACAGAAAGGGACTTCAAATAGAATTTATCATTGATTGAAGCCGCTTGGTGGGTGACCGTTCTTGCCTATAAATTCTGACACCATATAAATACCCCCTGCCTGAGGATATCAAACAGGGGGTATGAATGTGCAAATTAGGTATGCTAATCTACCGCATCAATGTCATCTTGTTCGACTGGACAAAATTCCCCGCCTTGATCTGGTAAATGTAGATACCGCTCGAAGCTATATTGCCAGAATCATCCCTACCATTCCAGATGACTGAATGCATGCCAGGGCTTTCAACACGATCTACTAGTGTCTTGACTACTGCGCCGCGCAAATCATATACCTTGAGCGTGACACGGTCAGAAGAGCCGGAGGCAATCTGGTACTCAATGGCTGTGGACGGATTGAACGGGTTGGGTGAGTTCTGTCCTAATTGATAAGGTACCGGCTCTTCTTGAACTGTCTCATCAGCGGCAATCTTACCGACACCACGTTCTTCCTCAATCGAGGATATGATGTGCCTTGCAAAACTGATCAACTCGTCTGCTTGCTTTTGAGTCAGCTTCTTTCCCGACCACGCTTCAACTTGGTTGATGAAGGCGTTGAGAATGTTGATTGCCGTATGCCCAGGGTTATTCTTGCCACTATTGCCCTTTACCTGGTTGCTCGCTGGCACCACCGCTTTACCAAGCATTCCATCCAGTTTTGCGATTGCTGCCTGTAACTTTGCCACCAATGGCTGAGCATCATTTTCAGTCAAGATACCATTGCTCACGAGTGATTCGATATCATCGAGCAATGCAAGCAATAAATCGGTTGGCGAGGTTATAAACGGAAAATTCGCAATATAAATATCATTTGTGCCGCCAGATTGCATGCCAGTAAAAAAGTTATAATCGAGTATATATGCAAACTTAGATCCATCCGGTGAAAAACTACTACACCAGGCAGTGTTAATCAATTCTGGGAATATTTTCTCCGATGTTTTAGTATATGTGTTATACGCCCACAACTCTCTACCTGCACTATTATTTGAAGTAAAATTGGTATAGATAATCCATTCCCCATCAGACGAACTGTCTGGATACCATTGCTTACCAACATGATCTGTCAATTGAATCGGCTGTCCGCCGTTAATGGGAATTAAGAATAGATGCTGTTGTCCTCCTACATTCATCGTTGTTATAACATTTGCATCATCATGTGTAAATGAAACAACACCATATGTGCCGCCGTCACTCGGAGCAATAATGCTTACTTGATGCGTTACGGTGTCCAAAATCGCAAGTTCAGAGGTACTCCTTACTCTATACGCAATATAGCGGCCGTTGTGGCTCCAACATGAATTTGTGCCATTCTCAATGAGAATTGACTCCTGCATGGTTTCTAAATTTACAGAAACGATGTTTGAACTGTTCCCGGAATACTTCGAAAAAGTGACAGCCTTTGAGTCAGGAGTAAACGTCGGAAATATTACGTTATTGCCATAATTTGCCGTAAGGTTGATGTCTTCTCCACCATCAACCGGACTTACCCATATATCACTCCTGAAAACATAGGTAACATATTTACCATCAGGTGACCAATCTACAAACCAGTGTGACCCATTATCATTTGTAAGCTGATTGCCATACTCGGGAGGAGCTACACCGCACCCGAAATACCATCCCGGGGCGAATGAATCTACTGTTTCCGGATGGTTCTCATCATACATCCTCAACTGGCATTGAGGGGAGAATATGCCTGACACATTAAATGAGAAATGCCGGTCCTCCGGATTAACACCCATTCCAACTACCTGCCATGTTGACCCGCCATCAGCTGAAAATTCAAAAGTGAGCGAACCGGTATTGAATGCCAAAAATTCTACATTTATAGCACCGATATACCTATTACCGGCAACGGGTGAAATCAACCGCACATAGGGTTCTGTTGTGTGACCTCTAAAGGTATCAGTATAAATTTCCCGATTATATCTATCATTGTAATTATATGGATTAATGACTGCATAGGCGATACTGTTCCCGTCTGGAGACCAGTCAAGTGTACCAATATCGAACGGACTGCTGTAAATCGGCATATCAACCCCTGTAACTGTATCCAGTG
>JBAYHX010000056.1:0-12236 GCA_041665965.1 Candidatus Latescibacterota bacterium | reverse complement strand
TTTATCGTGCCTGCGAAGCAGCTAATACTGTGGAGCAACAATTTCCCTTGCCCCCTTTGGGGGAAAGGGATTGAGGGTTAGGGGGCTGAAGTAATAAAACTTATCATTTTTTCGTTTCCAAAACGACTTTTGCAATGAGCTCCAATTTCAATGAAATTCCCCGCCGCAAGCAGCGGGGAATTCAATCCTTTTAGATTAACAAATGAATCCCGCAACCCATCATTGAACGGTATAATCGCACGTGGCCACAGTTTTGCTGCCGGTCACCAGACGGCCGGTTGCACGGAAGCTTCCTTTTCCAAATGTGTGGTAGAAACCTGAGAGCATTATATGGCCGTAAGACTGCGGGTTGGAGTAAGGAAAGGTATAGATCACCGATCCGGCCTTGGATATCTGTATCTGCACTTCGGATCCCGCCATGTCATCCTCGCTTTCCAGTCTCCAGTAAATAACCGTTGAATCGGAGAATGAGGTCGCCTGGCCGGTGATAGTAAATCCGCTCATACCTGTCCCGAGGATCAGGGAATTGGAAAATTCCGAAGAAGAATCGGTTGAATTGTCGTTGCATCCCGGGAAGGTTAACAGCAGGGTTGCCAGCGCGAGCAGAACGATGTACTTTTTCATCTTTGTCTCCCCCTCTCAAAAAGAATAAAGATGATGTTCGCCAACATTCCTCATGTTGAATTCATGAAGAGTGAAAATTCATTATAGTTCTGTGGATAAATGAAATTGTCACTTTCAAATTCTTTAACAAGTATTTTCTGACTGATGATCGTTCACTTCATATATTCCTCTCCAGCCTCCTTTGTTTCCATTTCTCAATGGCGTATGCCTGCATGTCCTCGACCGAATCGAACTCGTCCACAATTTCCACCCCAAGAAGGGTTTCAAGCACATCCTCGAGAGTTACTATCCCTGCTGTGCCTCCGTACTCATCGACCACTTCAAAGAGGTGTTCCCGGCGGTCGATGAACTCATCGAGGAGATCTGCGATAGGCTTGGATTCCGGTACCGCATAGATAGGGCCCATCAGTTCCTCGATGGTGGTGTCGCCTTTTTGTAAGCAATAAACCTCGATGAGCTTATAACGATGAACAAGACCTATGACGTCATCAAGTCCCCTGTTATAAACAGGAATACGGGTAAACTGTATGGGAGGTTTCAGAGACATGGCCTCGCTCACGGTCATATCTTTCTGAAGCGCCGCAATGACCGACCGCGGGGTGAGAATATCCTCGGTACGGATTTCACTTAAAAGGAGAAGGTTCTCGATTATCCGGGCCTCCTTTTTAAGAAGGACTCCTTCACTTGCCGCATTTTCTGCAAGTACGATAATTTCCTCACGGGAAACGGGGGTCTGCGTTGATTTATGTGAAAGAATGCGAGAAACGAGTTCAAGGATAATAACGACCGGGTAAGCAAGGTATATCAAAAAAGTAATTAAATAAGCCGCAAATGGCGCGGCTTTTTTCCAGTGTGACGCCCCGAGAGTTTTCGGAACCAGTTCTCCAAAAAACAGGATGCATATTGTCATTACCGCAGAAGAGAACGCAACCCATGTACTCCCGAACACATGATAGGTTTGAGCGCCAACCGCTGCTGCTCCGACAATTTCACCGATAGTGTTGAAAGTGAGAATGGCGGCGAGGGGATGGTTGATCCTGCGTTTCATGTTCCGGAGGATTTTTCCGCTCTTCCGCCCTTTTTTCATAAGAAGCACAGCATAAGAATTTGTGACGGAAAGAATTACCGATTCCAGAAATGAACAGCAGAAAACGATTATGAGTGAAAGAATAAAATAAAGGAACAAAACCGTCATATGTCATGATTCCCTAAATTATAAATAATAAATTAGTCTCTCAAAAGACTGTCCTTGAAGAACTTCTGTCCGACCGCAGTAATAAAACATGTTTTTCCAGATTAAACAGCAGGTCTGTTTATTCATAGCGCTTTTTTAACACGCTCCTTGATTCCCTCTCTTTTTGCACCCCAGCTTTCTTGATGCATCTCAGCTTTTGCAGGCAAAAGCCGTAAACCCCGGTGTAGTCACGCGAGCAAAAAACCTCTTTGCCTCATAACAAATGGCTTGAGAAAAGCCATCTGGTTTTCCCCCTCTTTAACTTGTTAGAGAGGGGGTTCAGGGGGTGAGTGTCTTTTTTTGCTGAGTCACCTGATAAGGAGTAAAATGAATAATAAAAATGATTCAATCAATGCAATACAGTCGCATGAAACCGATATTTTAACTTGACAATGAACTCCTTCTTATGGATACTAGAATATATGATCTGAAATAAACTGAATAATAAATCCGGATTGTTGAAATGTATATGGAAATCAAAAAGTTTGGATTCTTTTTTCTCATCTTTATTATCCTTGCGCTGGCGGTAAAATTTTACTCTATCATCGATGAATTTCTGCCTTCGATAGCAACCGCCTTTGTTTTGGCCTATATATTTAACCCAATATATGCATATTTTCTGAAAATTACCAAACGAAAATCTTTATCGGGATGGATCGTAATTATTATTTTCTTTGCCCTGATTTTCATTCCTTTCATGCTGATTATTTTCGGGATACAGAAAGAAATTTCTCTGGTTTTTAACGAAAATACAGTTACCCTTTTCCAGAACGCTCTGACAAATATTCAAAATATTCTGTATGATCAATTTTCTCTCGATGTTTCTGCTTACGTCAACGATATTAAATCGCAAATATCAAATGTTGTTCAAAAAGCCGTTACGGTCATCGGGCCAAAAATTCTTTTCAGTGTTAGTGGATTCGCACTTTCCGCATTTTTAACCATTTTTATCATGTATTATCTTTTAATCCATTCGGAAAAGGTTATTGAAACAGTTAAAAACTATTTCCCTTTGAGCAATGCCAACTGTGATAAACTTCTCCGCGAAGCCGCCGGCAATACAAAGACACTTGTTCTGGGGCAGCTTCTCATCGCAGTCATTCAGGGTACCCTGACCGGTTTAGGTTTCTTTATTTTCGGCATTTCAGGGTCTCTGCTATGGGGATTTGTTACCGTAATCACCTCGTTTATTCCTTTTCTGGGAACCATGGTCATCTGGTTCCCCGCCGGGATCATCCAGCTCGCTCAACATGACTTTTTCAGCGGCATTGGCATCATCCTCTGGGGAGGTATTTTAGTAGGCAATATAGATAATGTAGTTCGGCCAAAACTGATCAGTTCCCTCGGCAACATCCATCCTGTCACCGTTCTCCTCGGGGTTTTCATCGGCCTGAAAGAATGGGGATTTATCGGTCTTGTTCTCGGCCCCCTGATCATCACTGTGCTTCTCATTCTTATCAGAATGTTCAGAGAAGAATACCTGGTTGAATCAAAATCGGATGATTAGGCAGGACTTTCTACCCTCAAGCACATCGGATACGAACAAAAACCAATTCTCAGCGAAGTTTCCGTTGACATTATTGAATGGTGTCGATATACTCTCTAGCTCCGAACAGGTCTTTGTATACATCGAAAATGAAAGAATAAAAAGAGGAAAAAATGCCCGGAATCAGCTTGCTTGTGGATTTCAATAAAAATGTGAAACAAAAGGAAATATCTTTCTTCACATCCCTTGATTCTGTGCTCCATACCGAAAAATATTCTCGAAGGATTATAAATCAGGGAAGTAATTTCATTCTGGCAAGCACAGGTTATGAGAAGTATCCTGTAACGATATTCACAGAGAGAAATTTCCAATTCACTCTTGAAGGTTACATCTACAACAAGTCTCATGAAGTGATAAAATCCGAACTGCTCGAAATAGCTGAAAATCTTTTTAAAGACCGGGAAAAGGGGAAACGAATCCTACGGGAATGGCTGTTTGGGGCCGACGGCGAATTCATTGTCAGTATACGCCATTCGAGCACCGGGGAAATTGTTCTTTTCAACGATCTGCTCGGCCACCTTCCTATGTACTATCTGAATACCCGAGATTTTTTCCTGATTTCACGGGAAATCGGGATGTTCCGAAATTTTCCCTCGCAGGTCGCCCTTGATAGAATGGGAATCGCGCAGTTTTTAGTGTTCGCCTTCCCCTTGGGAGAGCGAACGTTGTTTGAGCACGTCCGACGGTTGAAACAGGGCGCATTTCTTTCATTCTCCCCCTGCCTCCATGATGTTGCCGTCGAGTGTCTTCACGAACTGAATTTCGAAGAGAAACGGTATGCGGACAGGTCGTTGGGCGAGAACGTGGAGGAATCCGTCGCCCTGTTCGAACAGGCTTGCCGTAAAAGAGCAGGGATGCCGGGAGCCGGCCGGATCGTCGTCTCTCTGAGCGGAGGACTCGATTCCCGGGCGGTCGCTGCGGGGTTGAAGCACTTCGGTGCGCCGTTCGATGGAATCACCTTTATGGATTCGAGGGGAAGTGCGCGTCTGGATGTGGACATAGCCCGTCAAGTAGCAGATGCCTTCCGGATCGATTGGCGGAAAGTGGACCTGCCCCCGGCGAAAGGAGCAGATGCATATGCTCTCTTGGAGGTGAAACAGGGGCTGAATTACCTGCCCATGAAATTCATCATCTCATATCTCCGTATGATCGGATCACTCTATGGTCACGATGTATGCCATTTCAACGGCAATACAGGAATGATTCTGCGGGATTACCGGGCGGCGAATAAGCTTCACAATGTCAATGACATGATTCGATACATGGTATCCAAGGGAGGAAGGTCTTGCATGATGGGCCTCTTCCCCTTCAGTGAGGCTACCCGACTCACTGGGGTTGGCGAAAGGGATTTCATCGAGGAATTGAGCCGTGTGCTATCGTCCTATCCGGAAAAGAGCTTTGATGATAAATATGTCCATTCCGTCTTTTTAGGATACTGCTTCAATGGACATTACGAAGGTATTGACATGCAGCGGTGCTTTTTGTGGTCCCACACTCCGCTCGAATCCACTCCCTTATTTCTCCATGTCATGAACTGCCCAGACGAACAGAAGCGGTATTATAAGTTTTACAGAGAATTCATTAAACGGCTTTCCCCGGAAACACGGCAAATTCACAATGCAACATGGAAAGCTTCCATAGACTCGAAACGAACTCTTCTCAAATTTGCCCTGCGCGCCCAGTATGACCGCATGCCCCCGGTGGTGAAAAAAGTCATGTTGTCGCTTTTCCGGCATCCCGCCAGTTATGGTCCTGCATCCGGAATACTCCGATGCTTCTGCGAACAGGTGGAGAACTGTTCCGCAATCGGCGAGTACCTGGAAAAAAGGCAGCTTTCCGGAGCCGCGGGAAAATACAGCAGACTCGAACTCGACACCCTTTTCACTGTCACATCTCTGATCGAACAGGTAACTACGGGAGATAGTATGCTCAAGAAGTACTGGGAAACGCCGCTGGAATGAAAGTGGAAACGGGTCCAAACTCAGCTTTCCCTTGCTAACCCGATCTATTCATGAATTTTCAAACCCATTACCAATTCATCTCTCCCACGTTTGGCGTGAGTGAGGAGGCGCGTTATACAGCCCGGAACGGACTCTTCTCCCCTGTTTAAGAGAGGGAATCAAAGAGTGAGGGAACACAATGTGTTCCCTGTGTGTAGAATTTTTTTAATAATTTAATTTTAAAACTATTTACCACGAAAATTATTCCGCTATATTGAATAAAGAAATTCTTTGGAATTTACGAAATTCCTCAGAATGCCCCGTCCTGTGGACAGGGGGTATAAATACGAGCGGGGTAAGTGCAAGGAATGAGTAGCAATCACTTCCTGGGCAGATAGTTATAGATACCACATCTTGTGGACGGGGAGATTTACCCTCCCCGTAGCAAATCTTTCGATTAAAGATCAATTTTACATTCAACCTCCGGGGACATTGTGTTAAAAATTGTAAAAGCAACGCCCGAAGATTTCGACCGGGTATATCCCTTGCTGATGGAGTTCAATAATCCACGCATAAAACTAATGGACTGGAAGCGGATTTTCCATCATCCATGGGAAGTGGAGGAAGACTATTGTGGATACATGTTGCTTGATAATGATAAGGTAGAGGGGTATCTCGGTTACATTTTCAGCCGGAACACTATTTGCGGAAACATAGTGAAATTTTGTAATTTAACTTCCTGGATCGTTCATGAGAAACACCGAGGACAAAGTCTTGAATTGTTCTATCCGTCAATTAAACTTGAAGACTATGTGATAACGGATTTTTCACCGACTGATTCCGTTCTGAAGATGTTTCATAAAAGATACAAATTCAACATCCTTGAAAATGAGATGTCCTTTGTATATCCTTCTCCCAGCCTTTCAACTTGCTCTTGTAATATAAGTTATGATGGTGGATTACGTAAAGATGCATTGGACAAGAAAGATTCATGTATTTATTACGATCACCTGTCCTTGGATTGCCGTCATATACTTATGGAAAGCGATAAAGGGTATTGTTATATTGTTGGAAAAAACCGAAGGTTCAGAAAATTCAGGCATATGGAAGTTATTTATATAAGTAACCCGGCGCTATTGGCATCATGTTCCGTTCCAGTAATACGAGCTATTTGTCTCCGTTATCTGGTGTTCGGTCTGATGATCGAAAACCGATTGTTGCGAGGGTACCGTCTGCCATTGTCCCGAATTACTAAACCCCTGAAAACAAAGATATATAAAACCGGCATGAACATCGATCCTGCGGATATCACCCATTTATATTCTGAGAAAGTCTTGTTATAATGGGTTTTCATCCAAGCGCTCTTTTGAAACAAGCATTCCTGAAAATCGGTTTTGACCATATACTGCGGCATATATATGCCGATTATGGTACCATACTCTGTTTTCACCAAGTATACCCTCTCGGATACCGATCGGAACTTCAGAAAAGAATTTCTGACACGCACTTTACCCCGGAAGGACTCGATTCAGTCCTCAAGTGGTTTTCAGAACAAGGCTATGAATTCGTAAGCATGGATGATGTTCCCATACTCTTGAGGAAAAAGAAAAAGCGATTCGTTGCACTGACGTTTGACGACGGATACCGCGATAACCTCCTTTACGCTTTACCAGTATTAAAACAATATGACGCTCCTATGAACATCTATGTTTCCACAGCAAAACCAGAGAATAATATTGTGCTCTGGATATTCATTCTGGACCGAGTTATAACGGAACACAACGATATAACTACGGACGAAATGGGGTCCATCAACCTGCCATGCCGGACCATTCAAGAAAAGAAAGCGGCATTCTCATATATTCTTGATCATGTATTGTTCCATCCTGATGGACAGTTGAACATATTGAAACGGATACTCGGACCATACAACAATGAAATTGGATTGTACAAAGATTTATTGATCAAAGAGTACGAATTGCAGGAACTTGATCGTGATCCTATTGTATTTATTGGTGCACATGGTATTAATCACTCAAATATTGCCGCTCTCTCTGATGAAAATGCCGCAGACCAGTTTGTCAAATCAAAAAACCAATTAGAAACAATACTCGGCCACACAGTTCGACATTTTGCTTACCCCTATGGCGGACCAGGATACGCGGGGCAGAGAGAATTTTTACTGGCAGCGGATGCAGGTTTTATAACAGCAGTAACTACACGACACGCGCATCTCTACCCGGCCCACAAAGAACATCTCACCGCACTGCCACGTATTATGATCGGCCCGTCGGTTATGAACGACCCCTCTTTGATACGCTTTTATGCCCACGGTGTTACCTCCTTGAAGATAAACCGAGGGCGAAGAATAATCGTAAAATAATTATTGGTTCATCAACAGGTTTCAACCACTCCCGCTATCGGTGAATATCTTTCACGCCCGTCCATTACTCGATGAGACCGCTCTGAATGCAGCCGGCGTGAATTCGACAACCTTATTCACCATCACTTCAAACATATTTCTATAATTTTTCAGATATTGATCATTCAGGATTTCAGTGCGTTTCAGGCCGGTTTTTTTTCCAGGATGACTTTTATCATAAAATCAAGAGACTCCTGAACAGCGCTTCCCATACCTCCACCGCCCATACCGCCGCCGGGGCCTCCACCCATGCCGCCTCCACGACCTCCTCCCATACCGCCTCCACGACCTCCTCCCATACCACCGCCCATACCTCCTCCACCCATACCTCCTCTTCCACCGCCCATACCACCCTGTCCCAGCTGGCCCCTCTCCATTTTCCCGGCTTCGAAATCTATTCCTATCGCTTTTACCAGCTTTGATGAGATACCATAGGGACATGTTTCTGTCCGCGACAGAGGAAATTGCAGTTCATACACAAGATTTCCCTTTGCAGTACTGATTTTACACAGTATTCCATATTTCTCTGCGTCAACAAAGGAAAGGGAGGAACTTTCATCTTTTTTCGGCCCGATCAATTCGATTTCATTAGGAATAGCCTGCACCATTGTATCTAACATTGCTGCGGCATTCGCCATAGGAGTCCGATTTTTCCGGCCTGCAGCATCAGTCATATCGCTTGGTGGACGGGTTCCGCCCTGCATCTGTCCTTCTTTGCCCATCTTTTTGACAGGGTAACGAATCCCCAGCAGTTTTTTGGCGCCCCCTTTTCCGTCAAACCATATGGTGAATCCGGATGCAAGCAATTGTCTCTGGAGTTTTTGGTCATAGGTAGAAAGCCTCAGATAAATATTTTTCTCATCATTCATAATGCCTATCGTAACTTTTTCCTCATCGAAAAATTGGCGGACATTTTCCCATTCGGCGCCATTGTCAACTCCGTCTATCGTTATCGTTCTGTCGCACCATTTGCTTACAATTTCGGTTGTTCCACAGCCGATAAACAGCAAGGCAAAAAGGAAAATGATGCTTAATGGAAGCAACACAAAAGAGGTATACCGTTTCATAATTCCTCCGGTGAAATGAATTGAAGAAGCGCAATTACGGGGAAATGGTGGGTATCCATTTTGAGTTTGGACGTTTACATTCAAAAACTAGTTTAATAAAAAATAGGGGATTAGCGTAGTATGCAGCAAAAAACACCGGAGGTCAGGCAGCACCATAAAGATCAGGAGTACCCAATGAAAGAAAATTCCCCTGTTCATAAAAAAAATGGCAGCCGGAACAGAAAATCCGACTGCCTTTGACATTGTTATTTATAATCTCAGTGTTTATCCTGTTTATTTACAGCAAGGTTGACTTTCAACCACATTTCAAGAGGATTGTGCATTTCCCTGATAGCATTCTCTCTCATTCTGTTTTGCCGCATAATAGCGCTGTATCCGCCGGCGTCTTTGATAAGTCCGCCTTTTGGTTCCATTTGATCCCTGTTCCTTCTTCTGTTTTCCTCTTCCAGTTTTCTCAAAACGTCCGGATCTACTTTCCCTGTTTCAAAACAAATCTCAAAAGACATGATTTTGTTGATCGAAATACCATATGGGGAGGAATCTGTCCGAAGTAATGGGAACTGCAATTCGTATACAAGATTATCCTGTGCATTTCCAATCTTGCACCGTATTCCCTGTTTTTCCGATTCAAACAACGGCAATGTGGAACGGACGCCTTTTGCGGGGCCGATCAATTCGATTTCATCTTTTACCGAAACAGCCAGGGTGTCTTTATGACTGAATTCCTCAAAACTGTCATCCGGCTTTGCGCCGGAGTTCGGTTTTGTGAAACTTCCTTTCGGGTAATGAACCCCCAGCGACTTTTTTTTATCCCCTTTTTCAGAAAACCACAAGGTAAAACCATACGCCGTCAATTCTCTTTGTATTCTTGGGTCACGGGTTGACACTCGAACATAGAGCATACTCTCTGTATTCATCAATCCCACCGTTACCTGTTCCTGATCAAAAAAGAACCGCGCGTTTTCCCACTCTGTCCCGCTGTCGATACCGTCGATCGTTACAGTTCTGTCACACCATCTGCTGTCCATTTCATGTTCGCCGCAGCCAGTGAAAGTAACGAGCACTATCATGACGGCAGACGACAAAAGGAAATAATGAAACCAATGCAATCTCATCAACGCTTTTTCATCCTTCTTTATAGGTATCAAGGTCGGAGGTCGCGGCAGCCCAGTTTTCGAGAAATCTGTAGTGTTCGGGGAGGTACGCTTTGGAGGTCATCTGGGCAACGTCCCTGACCTCTTTCAGGAGCGCCCGTTCCTTTTTTGCCATCTTCGGCTGGTAGTAAGCGCCGACATTGGTATAAAGATGATCCATATTATACATGCCGGTAACCGTGGTATCGGGCTTCAATGGCGAGTTTATGACATAGCGGAGCGCCGCCTGGTTGAAATTGACATCTTTGTATTTCTCCATCCCCCGGGCGATTTTCCGGAAAGGTCCTACCAGAAAATCTCCGGCAAAAGCTTTCATGGTCATGACTCCGATACCCTTTTTGCGGAGCATGACAGGCAGGGGATCGAAATTATCCCATTGGGGCTTTTTCACATCGTGCCAGCCGACATTGTGATAGAAATTGTATGGAAAGAGAACATAATCCAGGGGATAATATTTTAACACAATATCCAGTTCGCTGATGTTATGGATGGGAATACCCACCGCACGGACATGTCCTTTTTCTTTCATTTTGAAAAGCTTCTCCCACTGGTCCCACTGGGGGCTTTTCTCTTCGTATGCGTGAAGACGCACCATATCGATGTAATCACGTTTCAAAACTCTCAGGTCGCGTTCGAATTCCTGCTCGAAATTACGGCCTTCATAGGGCAGGAACGCTATCGAAAGCACCACATCCTTGTTGAACGGTTCGATATATTTTCCCATCGGTTCATATTGATAACAGTGCTGTTCCTCATCATAGATATCGAAAAGCCGAATCCCGAGGTCGTATGCCTCACGGATGATGCGCTGGCGTTCTTCTGTATATTTTACTACATCCGCACGCATATGGGAGCCGAATCCGAATTTCGAAAGTTTGATGCCTGTTTTCCCCAGCTCTCCCATCGGCATTGTTCCGGATGGTTTCGGGATGGTCGGTTCGAATGAAAACTCATCCCAGTTGAGCGCGGTTTTGGTGATGTCCATCGTCCGTGGTTTTGCACCGCAGCCTGCCAGTCCGAGAGTCAGGGCACCGGCTGTTCCCTGCAAAAAGAAATCGCGGCGTTTCATTTTTTGTTCTCCTTAATCCACCGTGCACGGGTCATTTTCGGGTCAGTCCAGGTATGTCCGATTTTGTCGGCGACTCCCTGGATATAATCAAAAGCTTTTTTCACCATATTCCTATCGGCGATGTGTTCGAGCGAGAAAGTTTTCCAGGGCTGAAGCAGGACGGATGCTTTCATGATCGCTGCATGATCCATAAGCCCTGTGCCCATAGGAGTTTCGTCGATATGGACGACAAGCTGCTTGTCATCAACCATTACATCTTTCACATGGATTTCGCCGATTCGGTCGCCGAGGTAAGCGATGGCGCACTGTACATACCGCCCAGTTTCATACGCCCGCTCGGAAGTCGTGTGATTTACCGGGTCGAAGATGATTGTGGCAAAGGGCGAATCGAGCCGGTCACAATATTCTTTCATCTTCTCAATGGTGTTCACAATCGTAAATTGGGTGGTCTCCGGGCAAAGCATCACTCCCGCATCCTCTGCATACGGGACAAGCTCTTTCGTGTTCTGAATAAGAAGGTCGAACGTTTTCTGGGTATGATTATCCGGATGGTGCATCCATATATCCTTTGGATTCATACTGCCGACCGAATAACGCAGCCCGGTGCAGCCCAGCTTTCCGGCGGTAACCAGTGCTTTTTTTACCTGCTCACGCCACTGTTTGCTTATGGCCGGATCCTGATGGATAACCGCCCTTCCCGCGCCGTAAGGACCGGGGACAAGGCCGGTTTCCTCGAAAATCCTTTTTACATGATCGATTTCTTTGTCGGTTGCTTCCGCATACCCGGAGTTGATGCCCGCAACACGGAATCCCATGGCGTAAAGAGTTTTTGCCTCTTCAATCCTCATCTCGCCAAGCGGCCCGTTGAACCAGTCGTTCCAGCAGAGTCTCATTGTTTACATCTCTCCATTTGAAATTATTATATCATAAAAACCTTTGAAATACTGTTGCCGTTTTACGGGAACGATAAAACCGTTTCTCGCAAAGTTCGCAAAGTCAATAAAGAAAGGAAATACTATGAGACATGATTTACAAGATTTACAAGATAAAATATTTTTTTTAATTCTATTATGTTAATCTTGTTAATCCTGAGCCTTTTGCAAAAGTCTTTATTTGAAGGCAGCCCCTTTTCTGTCCTCCGGACATCCTTCCCCCGGAGGGGGCAGGAAAACACTGTGGA
>JBAYHX010000055.1:0-12267 GCA_041665965.1 Candidatus Latescibacterota bacterium | reverse complement strand
GATATTATCCTCTGGCCGGATGACCATCGGGAAGGTATCTGCGCTTTCAGTCCATTGAACCTCATCTCTAAGAGCGGCCAGCGACGGGCTTCTTTTTGGCTTAAATACGTGCTTCTCCTTTTGGGATCGCTGCTCAGAATTTCGGACCAATTGCTTTTTTCAAACAATGACGCTATAACCTGGGGAGAATATCCGGCCGCATAAAGACCTCCGACAATGCTTCCCATAGATGTCCCGGCGATCCGCTCGACACGAATACCTCTGCTTTCCAGAACCTCGATAATACCGATATGCGCGAGCCCTCTGGCGCCTCCGCCAGAAAGCGCCAAACCGATAACCGGATGGGATTTTTCGGGATATTGTCTAACAACCCGGCCGTTTTCATACGAGATGCCGAACGTTTCAGCCCAAACGGAATGCATCGTTGCAGTGATGAGGAGCAGCGGGATCAGAAATTGCTTCCACATGTCCTTTATTTCCTGATTCTATCTTTTCAAGTATGTTGAATTTGTGAAAGATACTTTTCTACTTCTCTTCCGTATTTCAGAGGTATTCCTTCTTTGCGCCCTTATTCCGTTAATATACTGAACTCAACACGTGTAACCATATCAAAATGAACTAGTGCAGCCTGTCTAAAAATCATCTTGACGGAAAATGATGTTTCCTTCCACATCGGTGCGACGGGTAGTACAATGAAAGCTTCCGAGAAGGGAAAGGGTTGTTTGCGCAGGATGGCCGTACCGGTTGTGCATGCCGCATGAGATTATTACCGTTTTAGGGTTGACTGTTCTTACAAAATCACTGTCAAGACCGGCGGCGCCGTGATGAGGGACTTTCATCACCTCTGCATGGAGAGCCTTACCCCACGGGAGCAGGGTATGCTGCAAATCCCCTTCTATATCGCCGGTAAAGAGAATAGTATTGATCCCGAGGTTGCATCTGATAACCAGTGAAGAGTTATTCTCATTATGATACATCAAAGAATATTCTCCGGGAGATATAACCGCTATCCCTCCCCCGGAAAAAGAAAGTGAATCCCCGGCGTCCGTAACAGTAACCCGATCCCCATAAAGCCTCCGGAGAGAATCACAGATCGAAGAACAGCAGTAGAGCTTTTTTACCGGTATTTTTTTCATGATGACAGACAGCCCGCCGCTGTGATCGGAATCCATATGGGTGAGAAATATTCCGTCCAGCTTTGTTATACCTGCATTTTTCAAACCGGGAATCACCATGGATTCTGCTGCCGAGTAGTTTTTATAGGATGGCCCTGTATCGACCAAAAAACAGTGACCGCCTGGAAACTTTACCAATGTGGCGTCTCCCTGCCCGACATCGAAAAAGACCGCGGTGAGATCATCACTCTTTTTCTGAAATGCTTCAGCAGCCGGTCCCCAGGTCACTACCATCATAAGGATCAGTGGAATATACAGGAGCGCTTTCTGAAACGACGGCCTCCCTTTTGCTCGTGAAAGGATAGCGAGCCATGAAAGAATCCCGATCCCCAAAAGAGGCGAGACGTTCCCAACTGTCAGTGAAGCAAAAGGTATTTCCGAAGCGTAAGCGGCAAGATGTGAGAGTGTTGTGAGGAGAATTCCGGTGATGAAAACGAAAAGCTGGGCCAGCGGCAATGCGAGAGTTCCCAGCGCGATTAATCCGATCGCTGCCATTCCAAGCACGGTTATACAGGATGCAACAGGGACAGCCGGGATATTTACAGGAAGGGCGAGAAAAGGAATGGAACCAAAATGAGCAGCAACAATGGGTGCGGTTACCGCAGTACACACAAAAGTGGCAACGGTCAATCCCATGACCGGTTTACAATATTTGCCGGTAAGCGCCGTACCACGAAAAAGGTTCATAATCGGCGTATAGAACGTTATCAACGCCCATACAGCCGCAAAAGAGAGCTGCAGCGAAGCGCCGCCCAAAGCGCCGGGATCGAGAGCCAGGATAAAAAGCATGGCTATGAACAGGGTATGTTCCATATTTGGGGGACGTTCGAAAGATTGTGCCCCGATAAGTATCGCCGCCATAATAAACGCCCGTGCAATGGGCGCTTGAAATCCGCAGATTCCCGTATATAGGAACAGTAAAGCAATCACGATCAGTGACCGAACCTTTTTACCGATCGGGAGAAATGTAAGAAGAAAATTCATTACAAATGCCAGAACACCGACATTCATTCCCGAAACTGCCAGAAGGTGAGCTATTCCCGTTTGAGTAAATTCCGCTCTCGTTTCCGGGGAAAGGCTCCGTATATCCCCGATTGTCAGGGCATGAAGGAGGCCGTTATGACCCATGAAGTCGTATCGGTCCATAAGGTTTATAAGTGACATTCTGATGGAGGAAAAATATCCCCCCTCCTCTGCAATGGTAACTGCCAGAGGCGACGAATCGATGTTCAATCGGACAGGGAACGTTACTTTTCCGGGAACATGCCATCGTTTCAAAGGTTCAAAAGGATGGTGGATGTTTTTTATCGATCCCCGGAGAATAACCCTGGCTCCATCGGTCAGGAAAAGAGATTTATTGTAGAGGACACAGGATAGAATGCCGGTTGAGCAAAATTCGGAACTGTCTGTTGAAATCTTGTTGCAGGTAAGAGTAAAATAGGTGTTTCCGGATTGTATACGGGCATCTTCCTTGAGAACACCTTCTACTTTCACCGGGGTGTATTTGAACTTCGGGGGAATATGAATCGGCTGGTATATCGTGTTCTGGGCCGAGAAAGCAAACATACCTGCGCATATAAGGGTCAAACAGGCAAGGATGTCGCCGAGGAGTTCTTTTTTGGAAAATAGCAGCGTCAGAAAAAATGTTCCGCAGAGAATGATACCGGAGATCATGCAGTGCTGCGGAAACTGCGCGGATAAAAGAATACCGGCAGAAAAAAAAGCCGCCGCTTTCAGAGCTGAACCGGCCAGAGGCCGTTTTATCATCGGCTGTGGATGGTTTGTTTTCATGATATCCGGCTATTGAAAGATGAAGGAGCTTTCAGTACCGATTTTTATCGATCATAGGAAAAATAGCTTCAAAAAGGTAAATATAAACAGGAAAAAGATTATTCCGGGAAAGAATTATATATGAAACAGGAGGAGTAATAACCTTTATTGAAAATGAGTCCCTGCAAGTCAGAAACTGTATAATTATTTAAGGTGTGTGCTCTGTGAAGATCAATTCACTATACTGTTACTGCTTATATAAGGTTAGTAGAGCACAATTACAATTGACTTCATTGCTTTGAGTATAGTATTTTTTCATTGATAGCCTGAATTATTCCAGGTAGTGTAAAATTTGTATGTTCCGTAAAGGGGGCGATTTCTGTGAAAGATCCTGAACATATCCTGAAAGACAATCCAGGATCGGTTGTTTTTGCCCCATATGCCGAAGTTTTGGCCCGGAGCGGACAAATCGAACAAGCCATGGAAATTCTTCGGAAAGGGATAGAAGCCAATCCTTTTTATGCTCCGGGATATTCGGTTCTTGCACATGTGCTTCTTCAGCAGAATTCAAAAGACGAAGCGGTTGATGCGTTCCTGACCGCTGTGAAGAATGATCCCCAGAGGCCGGGAGATTTTTTATCCCTCGGCATTCTATTTCTAAAGTCCGATGAGACGAAATCACGGGCGTTTCTCTGGGCTGCTCAGATATTCGAACCGCAGGACCCGGAGGTATGTGCTCTTTATGAGCAGGCCTGCGAATCCATCCGCAAAGGGCAGGAACCGGAAGAAGAGATAAAGACCGTAACCGGTGAATTGGAAAACGCTGATTTCACTCGTGGTGAATCACAGGCCGATCAAGGTGATAAATCGGGGGTAGGTGTAGAAGAGGAACCTGAATATCCTCGTTCTTTTAACGATATGCCGCTGGAAGATCATGATATCACTGAAACTGAGGGCATAGAAACAGAAAAGGACGAATTTTTCGATAAGAGCATTGTCGAGGAAACGGAGCAGGAGGACTTTTTAGATATCATCGAAGAATACGGTGAAGCAAAGAGCAGTGAAGAAAATTTGGAAGAAGTGATCAAAGATTTCTCCAAAGATGAAATCACCATGCTTCCTATTCCCGTTCATGACCCCTGTGAAGAGGGTGAGGGTATTCCCCAAAAACCGGTGGAAACGGGAAAACCGGAATTACTTCCTGAAAATCCAGGAGAGAGAGTTGAAAAAAATTCTGAAGAGCCTTCCACCCCAAAGGATGTTTTCGAGATTTTAGAAGAAATTGATGAAGAAAATGCAATGACTTACCTCGAAGAAAATCCAAGTGTCCGTATCCCCGGCGAGGAAGAGATTTCAGGAGATGATAGTCCTGATTTCTACGATCGGACAGTTGTTGATGAACCGGGGAAAGAAGATTTTTACGATGTTATCGAAAAATATGGACGGACTCGGAGTGCTTATGCGGATATAGATAAAATTGTAGAATCTCTCGGGAAAGATTCAAACCTCGATGTTCCTCCTCCTGTAACCGAAAAAATGGACGAAGGCGGGGAAGACAGACCGTCCAAAAGTGAGAAAGAAGTTTTTCCGGAGGGGGAAATCTCAACCGTATCTGACTCTAAGGACAATATTCCCCTTGAATTCGGGATTATTGATGACGATGGCGATGATTCGAAAGAAGAAAAAATCCTGGAGATTTTCGAAGAAGAGGAATATGATCTCTCCCGTTACGGATTTATGTCGCCATCCAAAGATGATTCGCCGGTGTTGAGCGAGGAAGAACGAAAAGAACTGATGTCTCTTTCGGAATCTGAAGAAACCGAACACCGTGAAACGGAAGATGAACCGAAGGGTGGTTTCGAGGAATCGGTTCTCATTTCTCCATCGAACGAGGATTCGGGTACGCTTATCCCGGAAGGTTATTACGGAAGGCTCAGTAAAGAAGAGATTGATATTCTCAGTTCGACGGAGAAAGAGACTCCGATCGGAGATTTTACGCCGGAAGCAGTTACTACTCCTGAAATTATGGATGTTTTCGAGGACGACCTGAAAACATTCGAAAAAATGAACATTACAACGCCGGGAACAGATGTTATAAAAGAGATGTCACAATTCTCGAGGGGAAATCTTTCTCGCTCTGCAACTTTTTCAACAACCCCGGAAAATGACAAGAAAGAAGATACGGTTTCTCTCGATTCGGTTATCAACGAATATCTCGATGCCCTCGGAAACAAATATGAACCTCCTGTGAAAACGGGAAATGATTCTGTGGAGTCCACTCCGCCTGTTTCAACCAGAATCCCTGCTCAGGTTTCGGAAAAAGGAAAAAAGGCGAACGCAAACGTACCGCTCTCAAATTCCGGAAGCTATACTGCAACCATGGCGGAAATTTATGTTTCGCAGGGTCACATTCCCGGGGCAATAGATATCTATGCTTCTCTTCTAGAACGCGATCCCGGAAACAAACAGATTCAGTCGAGATTGAAAGAGCTGAAGAATCTGGCCGACCATCAAGGGGATATTTCATGAAAGAGGAGACCTTCGGGCTGTTGAAAAAAAAGGTCGCCTCCGCTGGAGTGGGAGCGTTCATTTCCGGGAAAAAAGCCAACGTACGATTTGTTTCCTGCTATTCCGGGGATAATGGATATGTTGTTTTAACCCCTCATGGAGATTTTTTCCTGACAAATTTACTCTACTCTGAACATGCTCATTCCACTGTCCTGCCCCTTTTTGCAATCCATGAAATAAAGGACGATCTTTTCAAAGCTTTTTCAGAACTTGGCGTACCGTTCGATACGATAAAAACAGGTTTTGAAGACGATTTCTTCACCTGCGCATTTATTACCAGATTGATGAAGGCATTATCGATAGCTTCCGATGATCTTTTACCATGCGCGGGGATGGTGGAAGAATTCCGCGAGGTGAAAGAGCCTGAGGAAATATCGGCAATAAAAAAAGCCCAGCGAATTTCCGAGAAGGTTTTTACCGAGGTGCTCACCCTTGTCCATGAAGGGGTGGAGGAACGGGAATTGGCGATGGAGATCGATTACAGATTCAGGAAGGAAGGCGGAGAACATTCCGCTTTCGAAACCATAGTTGCATCCGGGCCGAACACATCGAAACCGCACGCTGTACCCACTCGTCGCAAGATAAAAAGAGGCGATCTTGTGCTTTTTGATATGGGAACTGTTGTAGATGGGTATGCATCCGATATGACCCGGACTGTCGTTCTCGGCAAAGCCGACAGGAAGCAGAAAGAACGTTACCGGATCGTCCTCGAAGCACAGCAGGCAGCGCTTGAGGGTATTTCCGCCGGAATGAAATGTTGCGAGGCGGATTTTCTTGCCCGTAATAGTATTGAGAAGGCTGGTTACGGGCCTGAGTATGTTCATTCCCTCGGCCACGGTGTCGGTCTTGAAGTGCATGAAAGTCCCAGTCTTTCCAGAAATTCCCAATTGGTTCTGAAAAAGGGTTCTGTTGTCACTGTGGAGCCGGGAATATATTTCCCCGGATGGGGCGGTATCAGGATCGAAGATTTGGTGGTTATCACTGAAACGGGATGTCTGAATCTGACAAAAGCCCCGAAAGAACTCATGGAATTGTAAGAAACTTCTGTATAGACCTGGAAGTTAGTTGCAGGATATAGATAACCTCGTATCGTTTTTATTTTATGACGGGAAAGTATTTTCTAACCAGATCTATTCATAAACTCAAGGATAAAATCCCCCCGCCGTTTCACGGCGACCCCCTTGCTAAGGGGGTTCGACAAAGAAGAATAAAGACAGCCTCGTACATAATTCTCCCCTTAATAAGGGGAGATGCCGACAGGCAGTGGGGATTTCTGACTCAATGATTGTGATGAATATTTTTTATGAATTATCCGGGCTAAAAGGTTTGTAGAAAACAATATTATTGAATGAAACTCCTGCTTTTTCTAAACTCGCCTCTTGGTCTCCTCTCTATCATAGAGAGAAGATAATTCGTTACGAGCTTTCTATTACCTCCTCTCTATGATAGAGAGGGGGTTAGGGGGTGAGTTTTTTCATAAGGCTCTCATTTTTTCAACCAAGAAATTATAAAATGAATCGAATTTCCATCAGGTTCAATCTAATCCTTATTCTCCCGATACTCTTTCTTTTCTCTTTGCGGGTATCCGCCGAAGAAAAGCCGACGATGCTTTTCTTCTATTCGGTTAATTGCGAACATTGTCAATCAATAAAAAAGCATTTTCTCCCTGATTTTCTGAAAAAATATGGACAGCATTTCCGCTTTGTCGAGCTTGAGGTTTCCGATCCGGCCAATTTCGACTCTCTTGCCGCGATGGAATCCCGGGTGAATGTCCCCGAGGACAAGAAGGATTATCCGGCGGTGTATTTTGCGGGAAACATGATAGAAGGGGAGATTCCGCTGGGCACGAGGCTGGAATCTCTTGTCAAAACCTACATTGCCAATCCCGATTCCATGAAAGAGCTTGACCGTGCGGTCATGCAGAAAACTCCGGCGAAGATACAGCCGGGAAAAGGGGTGCAGGCAAAACCTGTCCACCTGGCTTACTTTTACAAAACCGGATGCAAAAAATGCAGCAGGGCGAATGAAATTATCACCTGGCTGGAAAAGACATATTCCGGCTCCCGCATCGACCGATTCGATATTGCTGATAAAAAGAGCAAGCTTATTTCGGCTGCCCTTGGCGACAGTTTGAACGTTCCCCACAACAGGCTTCTGAGCACTCCTATGTTTTTTATCGGCAGGAACTATGTGCTTGCCGAAGATATTTCCCGTGAGAAGCTGGCCGCTCTGGTGAGCGAGTATGCAAAAACCGGGGCAGAACCTTTCTGGCGGAATCTGAGTCAGGAAGAACTCGACCGTTCCAGTCAGATAATCGAGAAAAAATTCAACTCGTTCTCCTTTTTTGCGATAACCATGGCCGGTTTATTCGATGGCATCAATCCCTGCGCGTTTGCCACAATTCTCTTTTTCGTTTCCTACCTCACCATGCTCGGCCGTAAGCGGAATGAGATTCTCCTGGTCGGATTGTCGTTTGCGTTCGCTGTGTTCCTCACCTACTTTCTGGTCGGTCTGGGATTTTTCAAAATAGTCAAGAGCATCTCCAATATCGAACTCCTTTCGAAAATCATTTTCGGAGGCACAGCGGTTTTCTGCGTCATTTTCGGGTTTATGAGCATCTATGATTATTGGAAGGCGCGGCAGGGAAAAACCTCGGAAATGATCCTTCAACTGCCCATGTTCCTCAAAAAGCGCATCCATGCAACCATCCGTGAGAAAGCACGCATGAACAGCGTTGTCGCCGGTGCGCTGGCCGCCGGATTTCTTGTGTCGATTCTGGAATTTGCCTGCACCGGTCAGGTGTACCTGCCAACGATCACGTTCATGGTCGGAATGGGCGGGATGAACGCTTCGGCGGTGTTATACCTCCTTCTTTACAATATTTTTTTTATTGTTCCGCTCCTGGTAGTGTTCGGAGTTGTCTATTTCGGGGTATCATCAAATGTCATCGCCCGGTTTATGGAATCAAGGGTGGGGGCGGTAAAGCTCGCATTGGCAGTGGTGTTCTTTACCGTTGGTATCTTGCTTTTCTGGGCGGTTTTTATGTAGAATACAGTTTGAAAAGTGTGAGTTCATATAGTTTGGAAATCTTTGATTTATTCTTTCTCAAAGTTCGCAAAACCAATGAGGAAAGGGAAAAATATTAGACAGGAGAGCCTTTTGCAAAAGTCTTTTTTTGAAGGCAGCCCCTTTTCTGTCCTCCGGACATCCTTCCCCCGGAGGGGGCAGGAACACACTATGGAGCAACAAGTTCCCTTACCCCCTTTGGGGGAAAGGGATTGAGGGTTAGGGGGCTGAAGTAATAAAACTTATCATTTTTTCGTTTCCAAAACGGCTTTTGCAATTAGCTCATGATTACATGATTATATATTTTCTTTTTTTTTTCTATCATGTTGATCATGTTAATCCTGTCCCAAATATTTTCTTTTTTTGTTGCGAACCTTGCGAGAAACGGTTTTTCAAAGGTTACTTATCCATGAAAGAAGTCATTTCCGCTTCGAGAAGAACCGACATTCCTGCCTTTTATCTCGAACACCTGATCCGTTTCATCAGACAGGAATATGCCGAAGTGGTAAATCCCTACTCGGGACTGGTATCACGGGTTAACCTGCAGCCGGAATCGGTTCATACCCTCGTTCTCTGGTCAAAAGATTTTAATCTATTTTTACATAAAAGTGATTCTTTCAAAGATTTTAATCTCTACTTCCTTTTTACCGTGAATGAACTGCCTTTCCTGGAACCGCGGGTGCCTCCTGTTTCTGCACGGCTGGAACAGGCACGGGAACTGGCGCTGCGTTTCGGTCCGGAGCGGATAGGCTGGAGATTCGACCCGGTGATTTTTAGTTCTGAGGGTCCGATTACTCCGGTAGAAACCTACGGAAGAATTGGTTTGAAAATGGCTGAGGCCGGCATCCACCGCTCCATCTTTTCCTTTCTCGATTTATACGGCAAAGTCAGAACCCGTATCCAAAGGATGTCTCTGGATATAATCGACCCACCACTGGAAATGAAACGCGAGTATGCTTCCTGTCTCGCTTCCCGTGCTTCGGAGTTGGGAATGTCCCTTGAAAGCTGTTCTGAAGACCTCGGCGGAATTGAGGGCATTACTCCTTCCTCCTGCATCGACGGCCGGATTCTCTCTTCGCTTGCCGGAGAGCCTGCGCCCATAGCAAAAGACTGTGGTCAAAGACCTTCATGCAGGTGTACAGTCAGCCGGGATATCGGCTCGTACAGCAGTATGCCCTGTCCGCATGGGTGCCTCTACTGTTATGCTAATCCAGTCGTTCGATCTAAGCCGGAGAACGGGACATGAAAGCTGAGAACAGAGAAGGAGACAGGAGTCGGGAGCCGGAAGTCAGAAGAGAGAAAAACTCTATTTTTTCTTTCTGTCGTACATTTTTGCGCCGGCATCTATCCTTTGAATTATGCGCAGTCTTGGTTCGGAAAGTCTTTTGTTCCTCAATTTTTGCCCTTTATGCCAGTACATTTTTATACTTCGTTTTTTTTACCTCATGCGATTTCGGCAAAAACAAATCTTTCCCTGTCAAGCCTGTGACGTTTGCGGTGTTTGGAAACGCCGGTCTTGTTAACGATAACGGGAAAGCGTTCAATTCACTTGCCGCCGCAGTGAACGGTAATAACGTCGATTTCTCGGTCGATCTCGGCAACCGGCTGCCCGAGGGGATTTCGTCATCGGGGCTGGAAACGATCTGGAATGCTGTGGATAAAGATCATGAGAAATTCTCAAAACCGGTGTATCCGGTAGCAGGAGCGCTGGATATTTTCGATTATGAAAGCGATCTGGCGTACAGCAGCCACTATGGCCCCGGTTGGTATTCTTTCGCTCATGGGGGAATTACATTCATTGTTCTTGACACGTGCGACGACTCCTACCGTCATGGATTCGGAAACGGAGCGAGGATTGGCGATGAACAGATGGATTGGCTGGAAAAATGTCTGATGAAAACGGGGAAATCGCCCGTTGTACTCTTCATGAACCGTCCCCTCTGGAAAGATGCTCCTCGATTCTGGCGTGATCATCTGCTGCAGATTCTTAAAAAAGGAAACGTTTCGCTCGCAGTTGCCTGCGGAGAGGAAGGACTGTTCGACTGGGGAGAAATTGACGGAATTCGTGCATTTTCCACCGGATGTGTCGGGCCAATGCAGCAGGAAACTCCGGGGCTTTTTCCTCATGCAGTTCTGGTAACCGTGGACGGTAAAAAAAACAGTTTCAGGGTCATTTCCCCAAGCGGCGCTGTGAGCGACGGGATTCCTATCACCATGCAGACGATGGAAAAGTTTCGTGAGTTTGCCAAAGCCATTACACCTCCCGTGCTGGCTGCTTCGCCCTCATGGAGGATCAGCGAATCTGTGAGCATGACTCTTGCCAATCCCTTTGACTTTCCCCTTACCGGAAAGCTGACCTTTCAGACATATCCTTCCACTTCATGGTCGATCCGTCCGGACGAAATTCAGATCACAGTCGAACCGAAAACCAAAAAGACCTATTATGTGGATATTCAGGGAACACCTCCCGATCTTGGGCCTTTGCCGGATTATTATCTGGAGTTGAAAGCGGGAAAAACAGGCACGCTTTCGCTTGACAACTCTCTTGCCATAAAAATACCACGCCCCCGGACAGGCCGTCCCATTGCCATATCGGCAATTACCGCCAATGTGATTTCCTGCGGTTTCGACGGAAAACCTCTGCGGATACCTGTTTCTGTGAAGGAGCCGGGTACATGCGGGCGTTTGGTTATTTACCGCCGGAATGCCTCTGAAATTCCGGTTTGTATACACATTTCCGATCTCAAGGATCTCAAACCGGGGATGAATGATTTTGTCTGGAACGGCCGCAGCCTTGAAGGCAGGCAAGTTTCACCGGGGCATCTCATCTTTATGATTTTTGTGTTCAACAAAAAAGCTCCGGCCACCTGGGTTGCCACAGGGCCTTCCGGTTTATGGGGGACTTTCATTGTGGAACGGGAGATTTCCGGCCTGGTCGTAAAAACCCACACCGATCATTCTCTTGTATCGTACAGGACAGGTTCGTCCTTTGGTGATCCAAAGCCGGAAAATCTCGAATCCTTTGATGAGATACTGGACGGTATGAAGCTGGATGGATTCGCTTTCGACGGCCGAAAAAGAGTGTTTCTCCTGACACAGGCCGGCATTGCCTGCGCGGTTTTGGATGGTGGGAAAACTGCTCTCGACGCTTCCTTCGGCGAACAGGGCTACTTTCGATTTACTGATTACCGGGGAAGAAAGGCTGGGAATATTTCCTTTGCGGATGGCGAACTGTATGCCGGGATTGGAGGAGGAATTGGGAAAGGACCCAGAATTCTCATTATAGATTGTTCCGCGGGTAAAATAATCACTGAAATCGACCTTACCGAATATTTTGGGGATGACCCGGCTCCGCCTGCTGTAACCGCTGATAAATCAGGGATATATGTCGCCCACCCGGACGGAGAGGTTGTTCTATGTCTGTCACGGCGTGGTGATAGTATCTGGAAGAATGAAGCGGGAGACCAGATCGGGGACAGGGATAGCGATCAAAGGAGCTTGGTTTACAGCATTGGGGTCGACCAATTCGGCCTTTCGTATGTAAATGCGGCAGGAACTACCGCGCGATGCGGGGTAATCGGACCTGATGGCAGAGGGCTTTTCCAGATAATTCCGGCCTGGCTCCCGGGGCTGAGGGTTAGCTCCGTTTTTCCGCTGATTGAGGGGAAGGAGAGCGACGGCCTCTATT
>JBAYHX010000054.1:0-12307 GCA_041665965.1 Candidatus Latescibacterota bacterium | reverse complement strand
GGCTGCTTCTTGGGGATTTACGGTTCAAAGGTTACGCGCTGTTAACCGGTCAGTTCGATCTTCTTACCCCCAAAGCCGACAAAAATACCTGGGTGTATGATAGTGAAATCAGGATACGGTTTAGCCTTAGGGGGAATGTCAGCCTCCTTTTGACTATCAAATATACCAAAGACGAAACAGTTAATAAAGTACAGAGCAGTTATCAGACACTTCTCCGTTTCTCAAAATATCTCTGAGGCTTTCTATGGATTCTGAGAACGACAAACCCACTCTTGTCCTCAGGGGTGAGGAACTCGTTATAACAGGCGGCCTGAAAGTCTCTACTATCAGCGCTGCTGAAAAAAAGGCAGCGGAAGTCTCCCTCGAATCTTACACAAGCATCGACGGCTCCGGGATAACTGCGATTGATTCCTCGGGCGCGATATTCATAAATAAAATCGGGACAGGGAAAACGCTCACAGGATTCAGCGAAATCGCCCAAAAACTCCTTTCCATGTCACGCCTTCCGGAAGTTCCGAAAGTAACTTCTGATAAAAAGAAACCTCTCATCGATCTTGAAGCTATCGGCGATTTTGGTTACCGCGCGTACGATACTATCTATGAAATTGCCATCCTCATCGTGGATATCCTGTACTGGAGCATCGTAGGCATTTTCGACCGTCGGCAGTACCGTAAAGGATCATTCACCGAACAGGCGTTTTTCATGGGCGCAACCGCCCTTCCGATTGTTGGGATCATTCTCTTTCTCATCGGTTCAATCCTGACCCTGCAAAGCGCCGCCCAACTCCGTCAGTTCGGCGCAACTGTCTGGGTAGTGGACCTTCTTGCCATCGGGCTTGCCAAGGAAATGGCCCCCCTTATGGTCGCTATTCTGGTAAGCGGAAGGTCAGGTTCGGCTATAGCTTCCGAAATCGCCACCATGAAATTCACCGAGGAACTTGACGCCATCAAGACTATGGGATTGAATCCTATCCGGTTCGTTGTCGCACCCAAACTCTGGGCCATGTTTATCAGTATGCCGCTTCTCACCATCATGGCGCTCCTGATCGGCCTTATGGGAGGGTTTGTGGTTTCAGTCACCTACATGGGGCTTACCCCGAACACATTTTATCAGGAGCTTCTCCGTTCGCTCTTTTTCTGGGATGTGGCCACCGGTATCATAAAAAGCCTCTCATTTGCCATAATCATCACCATTGTGGGAACCTACCGGGGATTGACTTTCACCGGCGGCGCTGACGGTGTCGGACGGGCGACGACTTCATCGGTTGTCACTTCGCTCTTTGTCATCATTGTGGCCGATTGTATCTGGGGGATTATTTTCTATTTCAAATGGTAAAAGGTAGAATAAAGAAATCAGCATAAAAGTATATCTTGTGTAAAATTCTCAAAATCGATTTGAAACGACTTTTTTTAATCTCTTTATTATCAAGAAAACGATTATTATGAACAACGACACCATTCTCGAAATACAGGACCTCGATTTCTGGTACGGCGAGCAGCATATCCTCGACGGGGTTAGTTTCTCCGTCCGCACCGGGGAGATCATGGTCATCATCGGAGGGTCCGGCAGCGGTAAAACCACCGTTCTCAAAAATATAATAGGACTCAATAAGCCGAATTCCGGCAGTATCAGGCTTCTCGGAAATGAAATGACCCTGATCGAGGAGGAAGACCTCGAAACAGTCCTTCAAGATGTAGGCGTTATGTATCAGAATGGCGCCCTTCTCAATTCCATGAATATCGGGGAGAATGTCGCGCTTCCTCTGGAAATGCATACCAATATGTCCCCCGAACTCCGTAAAGCGGTTGCCGAGCTCAAGCTTTTTCAGGTGGAACTTGCCGGCGCATACAACAAGTATCCCCGGGAGCTTTCCGGCGGGATGAAGAAGAGGGCAGCAGTCGCCCGGGCAATAGTGATGGACCCGAAAATTATTTTTTGCGATGAACCTTCGGCAGGGCTGGACCCGATTACTACCCGCGAGCTGGATAAATTGCTTATCAATCTGAAAGAAAACCTTAACATGACTATCGTGGTTGTTTCCCACGAGATAGAAAGTGTCAAGCGCATCGCGGACCGGATTACCTATATCGAAAAGGGCAAAGTTCTCTATACCGGCGCCCTGAAAGACGCTCTTGATCAAAAAATCCCCGCCATCCAGAACTTTTTCCTCGAAACAAACAACACGATAGACTAAAAAATTCTTTAGAATAATCTGCCCATTATAGTATATGTTCTATTGTAAAATATACTAAAATAACACTTGCCAAAACGGGGTTTTATACTATATTACTGCCAGTCAAAAGCATCATGTGATGGACTATATCCGATTTGTTTGAAACCATTTCGTAACAGTTGAATGGATAGTTGCGTCGGTTTTATGGGTATCACAGGTTCCATTTCTCAGAAAAGGAAGGTGATCACATGAAAGCAATGGCTGAACATCACTGGTCTGGAGACACCATGCTCTTCATCAGTATCGGGATTGGTATTATTGTGGGTGCGATGGGGGGTTGGATAGTGGGAGCGGCAACGAATAACCTGGGCATGGGGATTACCATCGGAACAACTGCCGGGCTTGTTATCGGGCTCGCCGCCGGGATTTTTCTCTCGGATCGTGAAGAAAAGTAAAAGATTTTATTAAGCCTATCGGTAAAAGGCTGAAGACTCTTTTTTTTATGCATAGAAGAGGATAAAAAAGATATATTGTTTTTGAGTTTTGGGTATAAGATATTCTATTCAGTTTTGGAATAGGCTGCACTTCGCAAAAAAAAGTGCGGCCTTTTTTATTGAAAAGGCATATTTCTGTAAAAGTTTTATAAAAGAATTACTTGTGGAAACGAAGCATTGTATTGAAATAGATTTCTTATAGAGAGTGTTTTTATTACATTCATTTATAGAATGAACTCCTATAATCACAGAATCATTGGTAAAGTACAGTCATGAATCGTGTATTGTTTATAACCTTTTGCAAGGACAGGGACAAATGAAAAAGTATTCAAGGTGGATAATGATTCCACCGGCGGTGTTGTTTCTGGCACTTTCGACTGCATGGGCGGATGTCAGGATGCCGAATATATTCGGCGATTCCATGGTTCTTCAGCGCGGCATCCCTCTCCCTGTCTGGGGAATGGCCGATCCGGGGGAGAAGGTCACAGTGACTCTTGGCGGCAAAAGCTTTTCAACGGTAACAGGAAAAGACGGGCGCTGGATGGTCAGGCTGAAAAAAATGGACGCCGGCGGGCCGTATGAAATGAAAATCACCGGAAACAATTCACTCTCTTTCAAAGATGTTCTGGTCGGTGAAGTATGGGTGTGTTCCGGGCAGTCGAACATGTGGTGGCGGATCGGGCTGATGAAAGGTATTGAACAGGAAATCGCCTCCGCCGACTATCCGAATATCCGTTATTTTTCCACGAATCTTGTTTCGACAGAAGAGCCGCAGTTTGATTTTCCGGGGAATAAACCTCAGTGGAAAGCCTGTTCCCCGGCGGTCATTAAAGACTTTTCTGCCGTGGCATACTATTTCGGGAAAGCAATCCACCAGGACATTGGAGTGCCGGTCGGGCTTGTCCATACTTCATGGGGCGGTTCGGTCGCAGAAGCCTGGACACGGATCGAAGCGCTGAAATCAAAGCGGGAACTCCGTCCGCTGGTTGAAAATCTGGACGGTGTAAAAACCGCTTATCCCGAGGCTAAAGCCAAATATGACCGTAATTATGCAGAATTCCAGAAAGCACAGAGCAAGGGTACGATTGTCGATATGCCTTTAGCGCCCCGAAATCCGAACGAACGCGACTGGCCTTCCGGTCTTTACAACGCCATGCTCGCGCCCATGATCCCCTACGGCATCCGTGGAGTTATCTGGTACCAGGGCGAATCCAACGCCGTTCGCGCCTGGCAGTACAGAGTACTTTTCCCCACACTCATAAAAGACTGGCGTTCAGCATGGAAACAGGGGGATTTCCCTTTCATCTATGTCCAGCTCGCAAACTGGAAGACCGCCACAATCCCTGTCGAGGGAACCTGGGGTTCCTGGCCTGAACTCCGTGAAGCGCAGCTCATGACGCTCTCGCTCCCCAAAACCGGCATGGCGGTAACGGTCGATATCGGCGACAGCACCAATATCCATCCCAATAACAAATGGGATGTGGGAAGCCGTCTGGCGCTCTCTGCGCTGCATGTTGCCTACGGCCGCGATATCGTTTATTCGGGGCCGATATACCGTTCCATGAAAAAGGACGGGAACAATATCCGTCTGAGGTTCGACCATGCCGACGGCGGCTTTACTGCCCGCAACGGGGAGTCGCTCCGGGGTTTCACCATCGCAGGGAAAGATAAAGTCTTCCATCCGGCAAATGCCCGTATTTCCGGAACCGAAGTGATTGTGTCCTCTGACAGTGTCACAAATCCGGTCGCTGTCCGTTACGGCTGGGAGGATAATCCCACCTGCAATCTCTACAACCTTGCGGGGCTGCCGGCTTCTCCGTTCCGTACGGATTCCTGGAGGGGAATCACCGAAGGAAAGATCAATCCCTGAAGAGTTGTCCATACATACGAAATGAATGGTTCACATAAAAAGTAATGGTACAGTACTCTCTATGTTGTACCCTCTCCTGAACAGGAGAAGGTAGCCAAAGGCCGGGTGAGGTATAGATGATGGTATTTCATTTACATTCTTCTATAACTGTATACTCACGGTGATATTTGGGTTTGAAGGCGGTATTTTTATGAAAATATTCTCCTTCATTTACCCTGAGGCGGGTTACAAACATTTCTTTCGGGAGAGAGCGGGGGAACAGACGGTTATCGAACATATCGAGCGGGCTCGCGTCATCAGGCCTGATATCAGGGGAAAGGACGAACTGACGGATGCCGCACTTCTCAAAATATTCTACGGCAAAGGGATTGACCATGTAGAAAAATGTCCCCGCGGCAAGGTCCAAAGACCGGTAACGTTCCATAAGGGGCAGCCATCCATAAGTTGGGAGCATGAAACAGGTATATCCCTTTGATACAAGAGTGTCGATCCATTCCCCAGCAGAAACAACCAGCGCCTCGGAGAGGAACAGCGGCGGAAGGATCATCACAGTAGGAGAAGGACGGACGTTTGGAATTTCGCCGACTTCCAGACGGTAAACGGTGTATTCCGGCTCTTTTGATACCGTCTGTCCGGGTAGAGCGGAATAGGTAAAATACCGTTTCTCTTTCCTGCCCATGTGCTTTTTGGTCGCCAATAACTTTTCCTTCATGATCCTGGCAAACCGGTTCCTTTTCTCCAGCTCTTCATTCTCTATCCAGTATGAATGAAATTCCTGATAAAAAGTTCTTCGAACCCTTTTGAGTTCACTTACCGGGCAAAACAGGTTCTCTTCGATCTTACAGGTGATTGTCTCGATTTGAAAAGGATAGGTATCGACCTGCGCAAAAATCTTGGCGCATTCCCTGTCGTTGAGAGGATTTGCAACAGACGGTTGCGTGGTAAGGGAATATTCTTTATCCCACTGCGTGTCGACTCCCCGTATAGCTGCATCAATGTGAATGGTGTCCTGTGTTACATTCACCCGAAGAGAAATAGTCGCTGAATAGCTGTTTTTCAGATCCTTTTCCAGGAGGAGACGAACATTTTGGGGAGCGCTCCGGCCTATGAAATAGACGGTAAAAGGAGCTGTATATCCTTCAGGTTTCAGAGTTTCGAAAATTTTCCAGGTGAGTATTTCCTTTCCTTTTCTATCCTTTTCATGAGAAAAATCGAGGAGTGTGCCTTCATGGATATTTTTTCCCCGGGCATCCTGGACACGGAGACGAAAACCTTTCTGCGGCTTTAGGGTACAGGCAATACTGATTTCTTTGCCGTTGATATGCAATACTTCCCCCAAGACTTCTCCTATTGTCCCTTTAGAGAATTTTTGTACCAGACGGTCATACTCCGCTCCGCCCACAAAATATCCTGATGAGGATTCTCTTTGTTTCGAAATCTCCTGCCGCATGGAAGGGATAAAAGTTTCCGCAGAATAAGAATCCAGTATTTTCCGGTATGCAGACACTGTTTCGGCGACATATTCGGTGTTTTTAAGCCTTCCTTCTATTTTCAGCGCTGAAATTCCCATATCGACAAGTTTTCCAACAACCTCCGTAGCCTGAAGGTCTTTCATGGAAAAAGGATATACTGTTTCCTCGCCTTCTCTGAACGGGAAGCGGCATACCTGACAGCACCCCCCGCGATTTCCCGATTCTCCGTAAAGGTAGGATGATGCCAGACAGCATCCGGAAAAAGAAAAACACATCGCGCCGTGAATGAAAACCTCATACTGGAATGGAACCCGCTGCATCATAGTTCCGATTTCATCCAGGGTCAGTTCCCTCGGGAGAATGATTCTGCTCACGCCCTGCGAGCGGAGAAACTCTGCATGGAGGGAATTATGACAGAACATCTGTGTTGAGGCATGGATCGGCAGGTCAGGATACTCTTCCCGCAGGATGGAAATAACGCCCCAGTCCTGTACGATTACCCCATCTGCTTTAATATCCCCGAGAATCTCGATCAGACGGATGAGATCCTTTATTTCACGGTCAAAAACCAGAGTATTAAGGGTGATATACAGCTTTTTTCCATATTGGTGTGCGTAATCAGCCGCAAGATGAAGTTCATCCTCGGTGAAATTTTTTGCCCTTTGCCGCGCATTGAATAAACGGTAACCAAGGTAGAAAGCATCAGCACCGGCATCGAAACCGGCCTTGAATGTCTCAAGTGATCCAGCAGGGGCAAGAAGTTCAGGAAGTTTGGTCATAAAGTTGTTCACCCAAAAAACTTAATTTGGTTATGTTGTTTTTTCAGCAAGATACAGTAAATGAGTTATCCCGCATGTTTCAATATCCCCCTGCCTTCGGCGCTCCCCTTATTAAGGGGGGTAGGGGGGATTGCTTTTATAGATGATTCCATTGGCTTACTTAACGACATACCCAAAAAACTTAAATAAATTCGGTTTATTACAAAAAAAGAGAGGACGGACCATCGTCCGCCCCCTTTGAACATTTTCTATGCAGAAGCCTATTTTCTCTTTACCGGTTTCCCTTTGAGGGCTTTTGTCGCAGCCGGCGGTTCAGAAGCGGTTATTTCCAAAAGATCGATTTCAAAGATAAGGAGAGAATTGGGGGTTATTTTCCCCATACCACGCTCACCATAAGCCAGTTTTGCCGGAATGAATACCTTCCACTGGGAGCCGACTTTCATCATCGGAATGATCTCTGTCCAGCCGGGTATCATCTGGTTTACCGTAAATTCGAACGGTTGGCCGCCATGCGCCTGCGAACTGTCGAATTCAGTACCATCGATCAAAGTTCCCTTATAAAGAACTTTTACCTTGTCGGTGGATTTTGGCATTGGCCCGGTGCCCTCTTTCATAACCGTATACTGAAGGCTGTCGGGAGGGAGTGTGACAACCCCTGCTTTTTTCGCGTTTTCTGCAAGGAAAGCGCTGGCTTTGGCCTGATTTTCAGCCGATTCTTTTTTCAGAGCCGCTTCCTGTTTTTCTCTCAGCTTTTTGGAAAAATCTTCCATGATTTTCATGGCGTCGCTGTCCGAAAGAGCGGACGCCTTGCCATTGATCATATCAATGACGCCTTTTTTGAACATATCGATGTTTATTTCGGTAGGTTCGATTTTGTTATCTTTGAAGTTTTTGCCGATCTGAACGCCGATAGCATAGCTTACTTTATCCACATCATTCTTGAATTCCGCTTTTCCGCCGTCTTTTTTTGTGCACCCGATCAACGGGAGAGAAGAAACAAGCAAGGCAACAAAAAGAATTCTCAAAGCCTTTGCTTTCTGCATAACTGCTCCTTTTTAAAATTGTTTTGTACTCTGTACCCAGATATTATCAAGCATTTTTGAGAATCTGTATATGAAATAATAAGCTGAAAATATTCTCATTATGCATGTAAAAATGTACTAAAACCGCAAAATGCGTGCTTAATATACAGAATTATCTAATGTTTGAAAAGAATTAAATACACCGAAAAGAAAATAAAGTAAAAATTCGGAAAAAGAGATAAAGTAAAAAAGTCGCTCACTTTATTACCTGTTTCTGATTATTCATTGTTGGGCCGCCAGCTTAGTTTTTTTGCTCATCATGTCCTCAATAATACTTCTCGATGCCCCCGAACCCAAATTGCTTGTTCTTCTCGGTATTCTCGATAAAGTATCTCATCCGTTTCCTGAACTCCCGGGGTCTGTTGCGGGCCGCATCTATAAACGCGACGCGAATCCTAATATATGATCGCGAGAATTCTTGAAAGTTTTTCCAGGCTATCATGTTCTCCTTGACAGCCTCCAGAATGTCGGGTGGTACTTCAAACTGCTCCTTCAAAATGCCGCCCAAAGTCGACAAAACTTCATCGACAACTTTACCCTTCTCGACAAGCGCCCTCAGCCGTTCCTTATTTGCCTGTGAATATGAGGTCTTGACGTTTCTCAAAGAGAACTTTTGAGCGAATTTGTCCTCATCAATCTTTTTTACAATGCTATCGATCCAACCAAAGCAGAGCGCTTCTTCAACAGCGTCATTGTAAGGAATGCGTGGTTTTCCGGTATGCTTCTTGTAGTAAACGAGCCAAACTTCTTTCTCGGACTTGTAGTGCTTTTTGAGCCAGTCACGCCATTCACTGCGATTTGTCATATAGAGAAGTTTGGCCTCGTCCAAGTCGCTTTTCATAGAGTCTCCGAGAATTTTACTGCTGGGAACTATTTCCCGGTATTTTTTTTCACAACTTCATCGAGAACTTTCAAATCCACCTGTTTGTCAGAGGGATAGGGGAATGAGAACAGCCACCAGTCCTCGGTAAAGGAGGCGGTTTTCCCGGGTTTGATGGTCTCTTTCGGCCCGATAGGTTCCAGCTCGCACTCCTGGTCTTTGTAATAATAAAGGGAGATGGTCAGAGAAGCCATTTCCATATAGGGACGGTCAGGATATACCGGGAATTTTTTTACAAAAAGAAGGTTGCTCCGTGTTATATATGACAGCCAGCCGGACATGGAATCAAGCCCGAATTTTGCCTGAGGAGGCTCCCCGGTGATAATAAGAAAGTTATCCCTTACACTATAGCTGGGGTGATTCTCCGGGACATAGGTCATTGCCGCTCCCGGGCCGTAAATGATGAATCCTTTCGGGAACCGGCTGTTCGGGCTGATCGGAACCAGACATATCCCGCCTCCTTCGCCGAATGTACGGCTCCAATGGCAGTATTGTTTTGTTTCTTTGCTGATATTTTTAATAGTCTGGGTGAATTTCAGATGCGAAGAATTTTTATCAAGGGTATAATCCCTGATGAGCTGGACGCCGGTGTTTTTATCCTCGACACTGGTCATGCGGGCGGAATAGGGGCCGGTGATCTCTGCTGTCCATTTCCCCAGCCAGAGATCAGGGTGACGGGGAACGATCACCTCCGGACCGAAATCACACCTTCCACCGCAGGGATCCGGGAACGGTTTCCCGGGTGTATAGACCATTCCATCCTGTTTTGGATCGACATAGAGAACATTTTTGCCTTTCAGGGAATATTCGAGCACCCGCCCTCCGCAATTCGGTTCCAGAACTACCCGGACATTTCCGTTATCAAGCTGTACACATCCGGAATAACCGTGGGATGTGACCCAGGAAGTACCCGCCGGTGTTTTTTCGGAAAATGCCTGCCCGCTTACGAAAACAGAGAGTCCGAGAAAACACATACCGATAAGAATCTGCTTCTTCACTCTTTCCAACCTCCTTAAAAGAATAATGAAAGACAATTAAGTTCTCAAACTTAAAAAGCTCGATGATAGGGTAATTTTGGCATAAGAATTGTTTCTATCATCTGTGATTCAATTTACTCAAACAAAAACAGTTTTAATACAAAAAATCCGGTTTATTTCCAAAAAATATCACCTGAAAATTATTAAGCGAAAGAATTCTTCGAAATTTAACTTCATGGTTATAAAAGCTGCTTACGAGATAGGCACAGGGAACTTCCTCCCTTTCTGGTCTTAGGATATCCTTCCCCGTTTCACTGCAAATGCTTCATTCAGATTCAACCCATTTTATTATATAATCAACGCCCCCCCCAAAAGCATGTTTAGTTTAATAGAATAAATTGACACGGACATTTTTTTTCTGTTTATTATCACAACATCAGTCATTGAAAAAAATTTTGTCAAATTAATCTTGTAAAAATCGAGACTTTATGATAATCTCACGTCTTAAATTAAAAAACTGGCGCAACTTTCGTGAAGTCGACGTACAATTGAGCGATCGAGTTTTCCTCGTTGGGCCAAATGCATCCGGGAAGTCAAATTTTCTAGATGTCTTCCGTTTTCTCAGAGATATCACCAAGCCGGGAGGACTGGAAAATGCAGTAAAGATACGAGGTGGAATTTCTAAAATTCGCTGTCTTTCTGCCAGACAAAATCCTGATGTAGAAATTGAGATTCACTTGTCAAATTCCCCTGATGAGAAACCGTTATGGATTTATGAAATTGGAATTTATCAAGAACAAAGGGGTTTTCGTCGAACTTTAATACGACATGAAAAAGTGTATAATGGTAGTGAGTTAATTCTTGATCGGCCGGATAAAAATGATAAGAAAGATACCTGGAGACTTACCCAAACATCCTTGGAACAAATTAATGCAAATGAGAAATTTCGCGATATAGCCCGTTTTCTGGAATCAATCCTTTATTTACACCTTATACCCCAATTGTTGCGACATCCCGGTGATTTTCCCCCAAGCGCAAAAAACCTTGAAGATCCTTTTGGAAGGAATTTTTTGGAAAGACTTGCAAAAACACCGGAAAAAACACGTTCTTCCCGATTAAAAAGGATAGAAAAGGTGTTGAGCACCGCTGTTCCTCAACTGAAACAGCTTACTTTTTTATCTGATGATGAAGAAGGAGGAGTTCCTCACCTTGAAGCCATACATGAACATTGGCGGCCAATGGCGGGAAAACAGAGAGAAGATCAATTTTCTGATGGCACTTTACGGCTGATTGGTCTCTTGTGGTCTCTTTTAGAAGGTGAATCATTGCTCCTTTTAGAGGAACCAGAGTTGTCACTCCACGCGGCAATTGTTAAACAGATACCACCGCTCATGCACTCTATATTATCGAAATCGAAAAAAACACGGCAGGTCATGATAAGTACTCACAGCGCAGACCTTCTGTCTGACAGAAGTATTGGCGCTGAAGAAGTGGTAATTCTTCTTCCTGAACAAGAAGGTACCACCGTTCAATTGGCTTCCTCGGTTAGGGATATTCACTCGTTTTTAGAAAACGGATTTTCTGTAGCAGAAGCAGTGTTGCCTAGAACAAAACCTAAAAATAGTGAACAACTATTACTTTCATTATGATAAATCCCATTTACATTCATATTGTCACTGAAGATGCTCTTAGTACGGCCGTTCTACGTAAACTCATTAGTGAATCCGGTCGACCTTATATAATCGGGTTCGTAATGGGTGAAAAAGGTAAGACATACATAGATATTAAATTAAGAGATTTTAATAATACTGCGAGAACGATGCCTTTTTTTATATTGAGAGACCTCGATACAGATACATGTGCCCCTCAACTAATAAGAACGCTTTTCTCCTTTCCTAAATATCAAAATTTATTATTCCGAGTTGCAGTAAAAGAAGTTGAAGCATGGCTCCTTGCAGACAAATCAGGCTTTTCTTCTTATTTGGGAATATCGGCTAATAGAATTGATTCTCATGTAGAAGCTATCTTTAATCCAAAAGAATATTTGATCAATCTCGTTCGAAATTCAAGAAAAAGAGAACTAATTTATGATATTGTGCCAATGAGAGGTAGCACTGCCAAACAAGGCAGAAATTATAACAACCGACTTATTGATTTTGTAAACAACTTATGGAATATACAGAAAGCAATGGAAAATTCCGATAGCTTACGAAAAGCATTCCTCGCTATTAAAACCTTCTCTCCACTTTTAGGAATAAAATGAATCCTCTTATAGAACTCAAAAACATTTTTCTTTCCCGCGGCGGCCGTGCCATACTCGATGACGTTTCGCTTACCATAAACCCCGGAGAACACTGGGCGCTGCTCGGCCCCAACGGAAGCGGGAAAACCACGCTCCTCAACATAATCATTGCCTATCTCTGGCCGATGAACGGAACCGTTGCCGTTTTCGGAAACCGGTATGGAGAAGTCGATATCCGTGAGATAAGAAAGCGTGTCGGAATGGTTTCAAGCGCCCTATTCGAGCGTATACCTGCTCAACAAACCCTCCGTGACGTTGTTCTCTCCGGCAGGTTTGC
>JBAYHX010000053.1:0-12328 GCA_041665965.1 Candidatus Latescibacterota bacterium | reverse complement strand
CCTGTGGTTCCATATCTTTCGTTTTTTCCATCATTTTCTGCATGTTCTCATTTTGTTTTTCAAAAATGTTGATGAGTTTTTTCTTTTGATCTTCTGAAAGGTTAAACTCACTAAACCGTTCAAGCTGTCTTTCAATGTTTGCCTTTTTCTGGTAAGCCTGGTATTTCTTGACCTGATCGGGAGTAAGAATTTTCTCAACCTCCGGACTCAATCCTCTTCCAAACTGCCCACCGGCCCGCGTTGACTGCTGCGATTGATTCAACTGTTCCCGGCGCGCATTCGGCCTTTCACCGTCGGGTGGAGGCTGCTGCTCGCGATTTTTCTGGGTTTCTTCCCAGATAGCCAATATTTTTTTCTTCTGATCGGCAGTAAGACCTCCAACCTGCTTATCAAGCTGCTCAAGTCTCTGTTCAGCAGTCATTCGTTGCCTCTGGCCGGGCCCTCCGGCGGGAGGCTGGCTGAAAGCGTTCGACAGGAAAAGCGGGCAGAGAGCCACTGCCAGCAAGAAACTGAATGTGAGGGAAAATTTTCTCATCTTTTTCTCCTTTTTCAATATTGTTTATGGTATAACCATTCGTAACTTTCTATTCATTCGACAATTAATAATTGGAAAAGGTTTAACAAACAAAGAATAATTATAGAATCATGAGACCATTTTTTTTAAGAAATTGCTTTTTTATCATGGTACCGTATAAGATATTACAATAATTAACAGTCATTTTCTTTATCTGTCATTACTATTATTCTATACGCTTATCGAGATTAAACAGCACGTTTTAACTCACCCCTTAAACCCCTCTTTTGAAAAGTGAGGGGAATACCCATATCTATCTGCATGAGAGAGAATTGATTATAAAAATAACAGGGGTTTCCCCTCGCCCGTTCACGGGAGAGGGGATATGGGGTGAGGGCGTCTTTAACTGCTCATCTTATAACATTTGCTGCGTCAAATAGATAAGCATTTTATTCTATTTATTGATTTCGCATCTTACGAACTATTTTTAAAAGAGAACGATTATTTTGAAAACCGGTGAAAAGTATTATCTGATATCATGCAATGTACTCTGGCGGGAGTTTTGTTATTTTGGTTCATTGTCACAAAATACAATCTCATTTCATTTTTTAAAACAGGGCCTGCACAATACCCTCGATCTTTTACGAACCCGCCTTCAGGAAGCTATCGACGCAGTTCCGGAAGATGAGAACTATCCTGCCGTTCTGATCGGCTACGGTCTTTGCTGCAACGGTGTTGAAGGTATTATCGCGCGAAACATCCCTCTTGTTTTGATGCGTGGGCACGACTGTATAACTTTTCTTCTCGGCTCGAAAGAACGGTACCGTGAAATTGCGGATAAATCACCCGGCACATTCTGGTACAGCCCCGGCTGGATTGAGACCGCAGCTACTCCGGGAAAGGAACATTACGAAGCCATGCTCAGATTGTACATCGAAAAATATGGCGATGATAATGCCCGCTACCTCATGGAGATGGAACAGGGTTGGATGAAGAAATATACGACTGCTGCATATTTAGATATGGGATTCTTCGATTCCGTGCGATACCGTGAACATACCAGGGAATGCGCTGAATGGCTCGGGCTTTCCTATGAGGAGATAACGGGCAGCCCTCAATTGATAAGAAATTTGCTCGAAGGTTTTTGGAATAATGAAGATTTTTTGGTTGTCCAGCCCGGAGAACGTATTGTTTCCTCTAACGATGAGAGAGTGATATCGGCAAAATCTCCCGGCGGGGAATACATTCATAAATAATCATCCTGAATTTGTTATAAACCGATTCGTACGGAAGTTTTTTTTATGGTCATAATCAACCATAAAACCGAATTTTTTCAGAACCTTGCAAATAATGATATACCTGGGTATTTTGCTGAAATTTCAAAAATACATTTTTTACAAAACCATTTTCGGGGAGGATATGCGATGGTACGAAAGATTACGCTTGCAGGACTTTTTTTTACACTGAGCCTGCCCTGTTTTATGATGGCGCAGACTCTGGACGGGGCTCCGTATACCCCCGGCAAAGACCCTGACATCAGTATGTACATGACTAACTGGAAAGACTCCGCGCCAAAAAACACTTATGGAGCCCTGACCGAACAGGCAATTATGACAAGAGGCAATGCGATGAAACCCCCTGCCAGAGGCGCTGTTCTCGAATACTGCAACCGCTTCAGCCATGCTTCTTTGGCTTCCAACGCTTCTACCGGACCGGTAACTCTCAAGGGCGAGCAGGAAGTATACTATATCCTTTCCGGAAAAGGGACGATCAAGGCAGGCAAGAAAACGATCGACCTCTATGAGGGCATTTGTATGCTCATACCGTCCAATCTCACATTCACCATGACCAATACCGGAACAGAAACGTTGACCCTGTATCTGGTCAACGAACCGATACCCCAGGGGTTCCGTCCCAACAAGGAACTACTTGTCCGTGATGAGAATACGATGCCGATCGATTCAACGAACGGCCATTGGTGCCATATCGTAAAAACGTTCTTTGAAACTTCTGCCGGGTTGGGCACCCTTGAACGTGTGCTCACAGTCTCGCTCGATCCCATGACTATCGCCCATCCGCACAGCCACGATCCCGGCTGCGAAGAAGCGTGGACTGAAATTTCCGGAACAAGTATCGCTTTTATCGGCAAGCAGATATTTATGCAGCCGGAGGGCGTCGGTTATATGATTCCCCCGAACGGGAACACTCCTCACGCCAATATCAATACTTCCGACAAACCGATAAAAATGTTTTACTTCGCCCGTTATAAAGACCATGATCTGAGAAAGTAAATTCAAGGAGAAAACCATGTCTTTCAAATCATATGCCTTATGCTTTCTGCTGTTTTTCGCAATTCAAACCAGCGCTTCCGGCCAGAACCTTGACGGCGCACCGTATACACCCGGAAAAGACGCCGATATCGATATGTTTATGGGAAGCTGGACCGAATCCATGCCGCAGATTACTCACGGCTCCCTTATCGAGCGTGATATTCTTACGAAGGGAAATGCAGTTACCCCGCCTCGCAGGGGAGCGGTGATGGAATATGTAGCCCGTTTCACCCACGGAACTCTTCCCGGGCATAATACAACTGTCAGCGTTTCTCTCAAAGGCCAGCAGGAAGCGTTCTATATCCTTTCCGGAAAAGGAACTGTTACCGGCGGCGGGAAGACGGCCGACCTTTTCGACGGCATCTGCTTCCTCGTTCCGGAAGGAGTGGAATTCTCCATGAACAACACCGGGGACGAGCCTATGACCATGTTTGTCATCTCCGATCCTGTTCCGGCAGGGTTCAAACCGGGTAAAGAGATCTGTGTGAAAAACGAGAACCTTACTCCCATCACCTCCAACGGCCACTGGTGCTATCAGGAGCGTGACCTTCTCCTTGGAAAAGACGGCCTTGCAACGATCTACGCCATCATAACCCTAACCATGGATCCCATGACCATCGGCCATCCGCACAGCCATGTCCGCGGGTGTGAGGAAATCTGGACTACCATCAAGGGAAACAACATCGCTTTTCTTGGCAAACAGCTTCGTATGCAGCCGCCGGGAACAGCGTACATGATACCTGAAGACGGCAAGACAACCCATTCTAATATCAATCAGTCAAAAACCGAGCAGGTGAAAATGCTCTACATCTCGATCCGTAACGATTTGAAAAAATAAGGCGAGGCGGACGGTGATACGAAAAATCGGAGCGATCAGCATAATTATTGTTCTGTTCTTTCTTTCGGCAGCCCAGGCGAAAAATGAACTTGAGGAAAATCCTTACGGAACCGGAAATAGCCCGGATATCGATCTTTTTATTGCAAACTGGCAGGAATCGATGCCATTTGTCAGCTATGGCGCACTTGTCGAGAGAGATATTTTTACACGATGCAGCGGCGATATTATGACTCCAACCGCGAAAGGGGCTGTGCTCAAATATATCAACCGTTTTACCCATGCCTCCCTTTACGGGCATAATTCGACAACCCTTTCAGCGCTGAAAGACGAGCAGGAAATATTTTTCATTCTCTCCGGAAAAGGGACGATAAAAGCCGGCGCTAAATCCGCAGACCTTTATGAGGGAATTTCTATACTCCTGCCTCCCGGGCTCAGTTTCACCATGACGAATTCCGGTGAAGAACCTCTGACATTGTTCCTCATCAGCGAACCACTGCCGGAAGGCTTTTCTCCGAAAAAGGAAATGACGGTCAAGGATGAGAATGTCCTCCCTATTCCCACCAATACCGGGCACTGGACGCATATTTTCCGAAGGATTTTTGCCAAAGATGACGGCCTCGCGACCATTCATCAGATTGGCACTGTCATGTTCAACCCTATGACCATCGGCCAGCCGCACAGCCATGATGCGGGAATAGAGGAAATCTGGGTAGCGATTAAGGGAGATATTACCTGCCTGCTTGGCAAGGAGTTACATAAACTCCCGCCCGGATCGGCTTACATGATCCCTCCGGACGGCAAAACACCGCATTCGACAATCAACATGTCTGACAAAACAGTCAAACTGCTCTATTTTGGGGTTTATAAATAGGAATCTTTAAAGAAGAATTTTGGACAGGATTAACATGATTAACATGTTAAAATTAAAAAGAAAATATTTATTCTTGTAAATCTTGTAAATCATGTCTAATGAGCTCATTGAAAAAGTCGTTTTGGAAACGAAAAAATGATAAGTTTTATTACTTCAGCCCCCTAACCCTCAATCCCTTTCCCCCAAAGGGGGCAAGGGAAGTTGTTGCTCCACAGTATTTTCCTGCCCCCTCCGGGGGAAGGATGTCCGGAGGACAGAAAAGGGGCTGCCTTCAAAAAAATACTTTTGCAAAAGGCTCTAATAGTATTTCCATTCTTTAACGTTTCAAATACTTTCATTTCTTTCATATTCAGGAGGCGGTTAATGTCACGTTTGATCTCTTTTCTCAGTCTCTTTCTCCTTACGGTATTTGCGGTTCCCATATTTGCCCAGAATCAGCTCGATCCCGCTCCCTACGATCCCGCTAAAGACCCGAATCCGGATATGTATATATCGAGCTACAAAGATTCCATGCCCTTCCAGACGCACGGTTCGCTGATCGAGCGGGCTGTTCTCACCAGATGCGACGGCGACCCGATGAAACCTCCGAGAAAGGGCGCGGTGCTGAAATATGTAAACCGTTTCTCATATGCCACACTCGACGCGCACGGTTCCACTGCCCCTACCACGCTGAAAAATGAACAGGAGCTTATCCTGATACTTTCCGGCAAAGGCAAAGTGACAGCAGGCAAGAAAACGGCTGAGTTGTATTCCGGAATGTTTTTCATGGTGCCCTGCAATCTCGCTTTTACCATGACCAACACCGGCGATGAAGAAATGACCATGTACCTTGTCGCCGAGCCTGCTCCTGCCGGATTCCGTCCTAATGCCGAGCTTTTCGTCCGTGACGAGAATGTAACCCCGTGGACAATGACCGATGCGCACTGGGTCAATGCGTTCAAAGACCTTATCAAGCCCGATGACGGCCTGACGACCCTTCAGATGGTGCTGACCGTGGAACTCTACCCCATGACATTCGCACAGCCCCACAGCCACCTTCCCGGCTGCGAGGAAGTCTGGGCTACCATGAGCGGAGAGGTGTATTTCCTCCTCGGAAAGCAGATTCGCACCCTGCCATTCGGCTCGGCCTACGAAATCCCGCCGAACGACAATGTTCCTCACGCCAATTTCAACGTGTCGAACAAACCGATCAAGTTTTTCTATTTCGCCCGTTTCAACGATCATGAACCGAGAAAATAGGAACTCACACCTTAATCCTTCAATCACCCTACGTTTGTTTCACAAAAGCGATGACCCCGGTGCAGGCAATAGAGGAAAAAACCTCTTTGCCTCATAACAAATGGCTTGGAGAAAGGCCACGGGGTTTCCCCCTCGTTAACTTGTTAGAGAGGGGGTTCAGGGAGTGAGTGAAAATCCTGTCAAAAAATAATTTTCCTCTTTCAAGGAGAACACCCATGAATCCGAAAAATCTTTCTCTTTCTCTGATCTTCATCCTGATGTTCGGAGCTTACGCCGCGAACGCAGATTTTTACGGACGCGCCCCGGAGGTTCTTCCCGGAACGATCGCGGAGATGTACACAACTGCTTTCTGGATAGCGAAAATGAAAGCGCCCGATCAGGTTATTCTGTCATCTTCAGCCATCCTGGCGATGAACGATTCGTACCGTTCACGGATGAAAGCCGACCCTTTCAAGGACGCCGACAAAGACCGTATTCCCAATCAGAGCGATCTGAACCGCTGGCCGGGAAGATATATCGTTCTTCCCGATCTCGCCTCCATGACGCCCGTGCAGGTTTCTGCGGCTGTCAAAGAGGAAGTGGGCAAAGACATCAATTTTATGCGCGGGAAATACTCCAAGAATGTTATCGGCCTCAAATCGGTGGAATTCAAGGAATTCGGCAACATGCTCGCCATCAGGTACACCGACTGGGAGCTGGATCGTTTCGAGAAGGAAATGGCGGCGGATACCATCGGCGGTTCGGTGACCCCCCTGGATGCGGTTACCGTCTGCGACGCCCGTCTGCGTATAGTCCCCACTTTCACACCCGAGCAGGTGGGGCTTATGGAAAATGGAAAAGCCCGCTGGGATGTGTGGAATGTCAATGTCGTTCGAATCGGCTCCCCGGTTTCAGTTCTTCATCACTCACGGAGCGGAGGATATGTATTCGTTCTCTCTCCGGAGGGATACGGGTGGATAAAGACCGAAGAATTGGCATTTGGCTCCAAAGCTGAAATTTCTAAATTATCACGTCCCGCCTCTTTTGTCGTCTGCACAGGCGACCGGGTTCCTTACTATTCCGACGAAACCTGCACCTATGCCGGCGGATGGTTCCGTCTGGGCGACCGTTTGCCGCTTGTATCGAAATCCAATCCCCGTCTTGTTGCCATCCCCTTCCGTAAGGCCGACGGAAAGCTTTCTTCGGAAAAAGCCTGGCTTGCAAAAGATGCGGATGTGAGTGTCGGATGGCTTCCCTATACCCGCCGGAATGTTATTACCCTCGCTTTCAAGATGATGGGAAATCCCTACGACTGGTCCATGGCCTGGTACGGCCGCAACCATGAAACGACAGTCCGCGATCTTTTCGCATGTTTCGGGTTCGAGCTGCCATTCAACGCGGAGTTGTTCACGTTCTTTTCCAACAACAATAAAAGAGTAGTCCGTCCTGATGAGGGCAAGGCGGAGCAGTATAAGGCAATTCTCGCCAACGAACCGTTTCTGACCATCTACACATGCGGCGGCGGGCATTGCAGCCTTTTCATCGGTGAAAACAACGGCGAACCCATAGTGATGGATACCAACGGGTACGGGTACGATAAAGACGGCATACGGTATGAAATCCGTCGGTGGACTTTGACGGACACATCACAGCCGGAGTATTTTCTTAAAACGAATTTCACTTTTTGCGAGCTTAAATAGGGATTTTTCATGACCTCAAGAGAAAGAATCGTTGCCGCAATCAACCACCGTGAGCCGGACCGTGCGCCGGTTGATTTCGGAGGAACCGTGGTTACCGGTCTCGCCGCCGGTGTCATTCCCCATCTGCGGGTTGCGCTCGGGCTGGATAAAGCGGTTCAGCCGGTCAAGGTTTTCGAGCCGGTCCAGATGCTCGGAGAAATTACGGGTGACCTTCGCGAAAGCCTTCACTGCGACTGCGTGGGCATATTCGGGACTTCGAACCGTTTCGGATTCAAAAATGAGGACTGGAAAGAATGGACGATGTTCGATGGCACACGGGTGCTTGTTCCGGGAAAGTTCAACACCGACCCGGATATGAATGGGGATATCGTCCAGTATCCGCGCGGTGATAAAACTCTTGCTCCCAGCTCACGGATGCCTGCGGGCGGCCTCTATTTCGATGCAATAGTCCGTCAGAAACCGATCGATGAGGACAAACTCGATCCGGCGGACAATGTTGAAGAATTCGGCCTTATTCCCGAAACAGAACTGGAACATTTCCGGAAAAGTGCCGAGCACCTTCACAGGAACACAGACCTCGCGGTGATCCTTGCCATGCCGGGGGCCGCTCTCGGCAATGTAGCGGCGATTCCCGCTCCCTGGATCGAATCGCCGAACGGAATCCGTGACACCGAGGAATGGTATATTTCCCACGCGCTGCGAAGAGATTATGTATACGAGGTGTACGACCGTCAAACCGATATATCCATGAACAACCTCAAAAAAGTTTATGAGGCGGTCGGGAACAATATCGAGATTCTCTATCTCAGCGGTTCCGATTTCGGAACGCAGCGGGGGCCGCTGTTCTCGCCCGAAATGTTCCGCGACCTCTACAAGCCTTTTTTCAAACGCATGTGCGGCTGGATCCATGCAAACACCGCATGGAAAGTGATGATACACTCCTGCGGGGGGAACCGTCCCCTCATGGAGGACATTATCGATGCCGGAATCGATATTTTCAACCCGGTACAGTGCTCCGCAGAAGGAATGGAACCGAACGCGCTCAAAAGGGATTTTGGGAATCGAATAACCTTCTGGGGCGGTGGTGTGGATACACAGCAAACCCTTCCATTCGGGACGCCGGAAGAAGTTTATACGGAAGTCCGTGAACGCATCCGTATTTTCAACAGGGGCGGCGGTTTTGTGTTCAACACAATCCACAATATTCAAACCAACACCCCGACGGAAAACATTCTGGCGATGAAAAAGGCGGTAGAGGATTCGGTGTAAAAAATGCAGAAGTCAGATTAAATGAAATTATGACCGAGAATTACATCTTATATACTAAACCTATTGCCAAGGCATCATTGAGAATGAGTCGTTTTTACTACAAAAATAGAATCCATGATTTTCTGGTCGACTCAACAAGTTTCATTTTAGGTAAGCTAACTTCAAACCATGAATTTTCGCTTGAAGAACAACAGAAAAACTCTTGGGTTACTCAAATAGAATTGATTAAGGGCTGGTTCAGAGATACGCCGGGCGAAATAATCTTCGAGTACAGTATCCCGCGTATGGGGAGGCGGATTGATTGCGTTGTTATTTCAGGTTCTGTCGTATTTGCAATCGAGTTTAAGGTCGGGGCTCAATCGTATGAAAATCACGCGGTCGCACAAGTGACAGATTATGCCCTTGATCTCAAAAACTTTCATGAACAAAGCCATAACATAAATATTGTTCCAATTCTTGTTTGCACTAAAGCAGTAGATCAAATTACATTACTTGAATTCTATACCGATGGTATAGCCAAAACTATACTCACTAACGGCCAATCGCTCTCGAAGATAGTTTCCATTGCTCAAAGCCAAGCAACGGGGTCTGAAATAAATGTCGATGACTGGCTGGACTCTATATATAAACCAACCCCAACGATAATTGAGGCTGCCCAAGCTCTTTACCGTGGGCATGATGTAAAGGAAATATCGAGGTCAGATTCAGGGGCAATTAATCTATCCAAAACAGCCAAAGTTATTTCACAAATCATTAAAGAGTCTAAGCAAAACAACAATAAATCAATTTGTTTTTTAACTGGAGTTCCTGGCGCTGGAAAGACGCTTGCTGGACTCAATATCGCTAACTCATGGCATAACGAAAGTGAAATCGAGCACGCTGTATTTCTATCTGGAAACGGCCCATTAGTTGATGTTCTTCGTGAGGCACTGGCAAGAAATGAAGTTGAAGCGGCCAGAGAAAACGGCGAGAAAAAGAAGAAAAGCAGTACCATCTCTAAAGCAAAAGCATTCATTCAGAATATCCATCATTTTCGCGATGATTCTTTGGAAAGCACTAAGGCCCCAATTGAAAGAGTTGTGGTTTTTGATGAGGCACAGCGTGCCTGGACATTGAAGCAAACCGCTTCTTTTATGAAAACAAAGAAAGGGAAAAACGACTTCAATCAGTCCGAGCCAGAATTTTTAATAGGTGTTATGGACCGGCATTCAGGCTGGGCAACAATCATTTGCCTAATAGGTGGCGGCCAGGAAATAAATACAGGTGAAGCAGGGCTTAAGGAATGGTTCTCATCACTTAAACGATCATTCCCTAATTGGAATATACACATTTCAAGCAAACTGGCTGATTTTGAGTACACACAAGGTGCTGCGCTATATGAAGCTAATGACCTGAAACGAGTGCACCTACACGACGATCTTCATTTGTCGGTGTCGGTAAGATCGTTCAGGTCAGAAAAAGTTGCTGCATTTGTCAAAGCTGTACTTGATTGCGATTCTGAAAAAGCTATTGGGCTATATTTAGAAGTGCAGAGTTCCTACCCCATATACATAACTAGAGATATAAATTGCGCCAAAGGCTGGTTGCGCTCCAAAGCCAGGGGCTCAGAACGTTATGGTTTAATAGCATCATCTGGAGCAATCCGCTTAAAGCCATTTGCGATAAACGTAAAGAACTCAATTGACCCTATAAACTGGTTCCTAAATGACGAAAAAGACATTCGTTCTTCGTATTTTCTCGAAGATGTTGCTACCGAATTTGATGTGCAAGGTCTTGAACTAGACTGGACATGTGTTGCTTGGGATGCGGATATGAGACACAACGGTAAAGAGTGGCTATATAAATCTTTTAGGGGGACAAAGTGGCAAACTGTCAATGATGATGACGCTAAGCGATACCTAAAAAACGCGTACAGAGTACTATTGACACGTGCTCGTCAAGGCATGGTAATATTTGTCCCCAACGGTTCAAGCGAAGATGAAACAAGACCGTCCAGTTTCTACGATGGAACATTTAATTACTTGCGATCACTTGGAGTTATCGAGATAAGTGAAAATAATCTATTCCAAAGGTCACATTAGGCACCATTGAATTCAAAAGTTAATAGCTCCTCTTTATTCCACAAAAATACCAACTTACGAGATGAATAGCTCGGCACACGCTGTGAAGGGTCAGTCCACTTATTATATCCGAGGTTCTCATGACTTCCAAAGAACGTGTTATCTGTGTTCTTAACGGTGATATCCCCGACAAGGTTCCCTGGGGCGAATGGGCAATAGATTTCGACACGGTAAGCCGTGTTCTCGGGCATGAAACCTATTACCGCGCCAAAGCAAAATCGCAGTTCGCTTTCTGGGACGGACGCCGTGATGAGGTGGTCCAGAGCTGGAAGGAAGATTCCATAGCGTTCTTCCGTAAAATGGATTGTTTCGATATCATCAATATTTCAGCGATGGCTTCCAGCGTGGCTCCTCCGCGCGGGTTCGAGTTCGAGAAACCGAAACTCATTGCGGAAAACACCTGGGAATTCCGCGACGGTACCGTTGTGAAATATTCGGATGTTACTGCCGATATCACCAAGATACACAATCCTAATGTCGGGAAAAAAGAATACAAGCCCTCCGATTTCGAAAGCGAACCTGTTATTTCTCCGGTGGATGAAAGCTGTTTCGAAGTTGTTGACGCTGTCATCGAGGCATTCGAGAATGACCGTTTTCTAATGGGGCCTTCCGGCAGCGAAGTCAGAATTTTTCTTCTTGACGGCAATATTGAAGAAGGCGGCGAAGGATTTACCTATGGCCTCATGCAGTACCTTGATAATCCTGAAACTGTCCGTGCCGCCATCGAGTATGAAGTAAAAAAAAGCAATATTCTGGACAGCATATTTATTCGTCACGGTCAGGATGCTGTCGGCTGGGGACAGGATTTCGCGAGCACCCAGGGGCCTTTTATTTCTCCTTCCATGTTCAGGGAATTCGCTCTTCCCGCTGTCCGGGCGAGGGTAAAGAATATTCATGAAAAATTCGGCCTGCCGGTGATGAAACACGCCTGCGGGAACAATACCAAACTGCTCGATATGTTTGTCGAGGCCGGGTACGATTCCTACCAGTCCATCCAGAAAAGCGCCGGAATGGATTTGAAACGGATAAAAACGGAATACGGGCGGTATTTAACACCCTGGGGCGGAATTCCGGTCGAAAACCTTGTTTCGGGCACAGTTGATGATGTCAGGAAGGATGTACGCCAGGCTATGGACGAATATAAGCCCGGAGGAAGGTATATTTTCGGCTCCACCCACTCCATTGCGGTCGGAACGAACTATGATAACTTTATGACAATGGCCGATGAATTTGAAAAACGGCGGGAATATTGAACTCACCCCTTGATCCCCTCACATAAAAAGAGAGTGGAAAATCCCTCTTTGTCTCATAATGAATGTCTTGATTTTGTGGCTGCATCAAGTGCTTTTCAACTGTTAAAGAATGTTGGCGCTTGTTTTTGTACTACCTGCGGCCGTTATCATATCCTTATTTTTAAAAAGGCCACAGGGTTTCCCCCTCTTTAACTTGTTAGAGAGGGGGTTCAGGG